>NZ_JAILZZ010000011.1:0-71615 GCF_023512215.1 Kyrpidia sp.
ACAGGTTCATCATCCCCACAAAATCCGCGTCCGCGCTGTACCGGTGGTTCGGGTTCTTGCATGTGAACCGTGAGCCGTTGCGTTCCCCGAGCACCTTGCAGTGCGGACAGGTCTGGGAAGTGTAGGCCGGGTTGCGCTCCACCGTCAGAATTCCCTCACGAAACGCCAAGTCCCGGACCCATTTCATGATCTGTCCGCGCAACCAATACGCCCGTTTGTGGTTCTTCCGACCGCTTTTGCTCATCCTCTCCTTGGGCGGCCGGTACCGGCGCAGGTGCTCGAACACGATCACCCTTGCGCCGTGCTCCATCGCGAATTGGACAATGGTTACGGCCGTCTGCTTGGCCGCGTTCTCGTCCAGGTTCCGGATCTTGTTCCACAAGTTCGCGTTGTCCTGGACGCCCGGCTGGAGCCGTCCGCTTTGCTCCCGCTTGCGGTGAATGACGGTCAACAGCCGGTGCCGGCGATGGTTCAGGGCTCTGCCGTCCACGAACCTCGTGGCCGCCAGTTTTCCCTCCACAAACGCTCCCATCACCGCCAGCCTGCCCACGCCCAGGTCCACCGCAACCACCGGCATCTGTGGGTCTGCCCGGCGCTGTTCCTCGGCCTTCCGGGGTTTGTCGACGGATTTCTCCATCGGGACGTGCAGCGCATACCGCACCCCGCCCGGATACCGTTTGTCCCGCTTCCCGTACACCGTCAGGGATTTCGCCACCCATGTCCGGTCCCCTTTTTCTTCGCCGGAACCGGTCTGGGCCGTCTTTGAACGTTTCCTTCCACGAGCGATGCGCTCTTTCTCCAGGGCGGACCCGGCGAGAAGCGATTCGGCCTGGGCATGAACCACCACCGGCAGCGACACCTTTTCCCACTTCTGCCCCGTGTGCAGTTTCAGGCTAATGAACGTATGCCGCTTTTTCTTCTGCGGGTTTAGGTCATACGCGGGGTGCTCGACCATCCCCGCATAAAACGTCACCGGTTCGTTCGGTGCGCCGGGTCGTGGTTCCCGCCCGCGCTGGTCCTGTGCTGTTTCCTCCCAAGTTTTCAGGTGGCTCCACCAGGACCGCACCTTGCCAATAGCTTGGTTGATCGCCGCCCGGCGCAACTCCGTCGGCATCCCTCTAGCCGCTGGAACGTGTTCGTCGAGCGGCCACCCCGGGTTCGGGTGGGCTTTGGTCGCCAGGGTGTGAAGCTCTGCAAACGTCAGCAGTTCCTGGTTGGTGTGCTTGCGGAGGTAGGGAGTGGGAGTGCCGTCTTTTTTCCGGGCTTCCACCGTCTTGTCCAACACGTCCAGGTGCGCCGCGAAAAACTCTATGTAAAACGCAATCACGGCATTATAGATTTCCTTAGTCCTCTTCAGTGCCTCCGTCTTGCACCGGTGGACCTCCTTGTGAATCCCGATCCGGATCGTCTTGATGACCGCGGCCAGTGACCTCACCTCCTTTGCCCCAGGGTCTTTTTCCAACTCTCAGACAGCGCCGGACAAGCGTCGAGCTCGGCAGCCGCCGCACGGTCGCGCCGCCGGTGGTGCATGATCTCGTTGCACCGGGCCACCGTCCACTGGGGAAACGGGCGATCGACGAGGACAATCTCTTGTCCGGGCGCCACCCATCCCTCTTCCAGCACGCGAAAATACCACCCGCTGCGGCCGGTTTCCTCGGCCCGCTTGGGCAGATCCGCCAGGTTCCACCGACGGCCGAGTTTCCAGCAGGGTTGCCGGGGTTGGGACACCTGCACCACCGCTTCACCGACGCGAAACGTATCTCCGATGCAGACGTCCGGCTCGGCCATGCCGGAGACGACAAAATTCTCTCCAAAGCCGCCCGGCTCCATTTCGGATATGCCCAATTCTTGCCGCCAGAGGGGGTAATGGGCGGCCGCGTAGGCCAGGACGGCTTTGTCCGGTCCGCCGTGATGCTTGAGGTCCGCTTGTTCATCTCCGGCGAGGTTCGTCCGGCTGAGCCAAACGGGCCCGGAGACCGGCTGCTTCAAAATCGCGCTGCGCCATTTCCGGCTCGCCTGGGACGGGTCGGTCATCGTCTTGACCCGGCCAATATGAATCGCAATAAGTAGCCCTTTCATCTTCTCGTTACCCCCGTTCCTGTCACCGAGCCGTTTTCAAGGCCAGCGTTTTGTTCCAGATAAGCCGTGCGCATCCCCGGTAGCGTGTGAGACTCCTGGCTTGTTCCGTTGTGGGTTCCAGGCGGAATCGAAAGGACCTGAGAATTTTTATGTTTCTATGATACACCAAATCCGCCGAGATAGCAAACATATATTTGCCAAAAGAGGTTGCGTTCCTTTGTCCATGATTCGGAAGGATATCGAGGTTTGCGGCGCGTTTTTTCGGATCAGATCCTTTCCGTTAGGCGATACGACCCTCGGAAGACCCGGCTGCACAAAATATTTGCGGAACAGCTCCCGGGTTCGTTAGGATAGGGACAGAGAGCAACAAATCTTGACGCTGAAGCACGAAGGCGAATGGAGGAAAACAAAGATGGAACCCATCTCGGTGCAGCCGATGCGCGAGCAGGTGGCGGCGATTTTGCGAAAAGCCATTTTTTCCGGTGAATTAAAGCCCGGCCAAGAGTTGGTGCAGGAAGAGATCGCGAATCAATTGGGTATCTCCCGTATGCCCGTGCGGGAGGCTTTTCAAATCCTCGAGAGGGACGGCTTAATCACTTTACAGTCCCACCGCAAAGCGGTTGTCCGGATCCTCACCGATGATGAGATTTCAGATCATTATGAGATCCGCGCTCTGCTGGAGGGGGAGGCGGCGGCTCGGGCGGCAAAACACCCTGGGGAACACGAGGAGATTCTCTCGGCCTTTGAGGACACGGTCAAAATGGCCGACCAAGGTTCGACCTCGGAGTTCGTTTCTGCCAACGAAGCGTTTCACCGCTCGATTTGGGAGGCAAGTCACAGCCCTCGGCTCGTGATGTTGTTGAACCTGTTGTGGAACGGACTGCCTCCGCACCTGCCTGAACTGTTGCCCCAGCAACCTTCCCGGTCCGCTCAAGAGCATGCCAGGATTGTGGAGGCCATCCGCGCCGGACACGACGACGAGGCCCGGGCGGCGATGACGGAACACGTGCTGAGGAGCTTGGGGGATTTTCTTCACCATCGCTCGGAAATCACCGGGGGTGATGCTCAAAAAAACTAAGTCAATTTCTTGTTGATTAAATGTTGGATCCAAGATATAATATGCGATAGTTGGTGGTGTTTTCTGTATTAAGCGATACTTCCCGTCTTCCATTGCAAGCCAAAGATACGCGGTGATCGAGTCGGTGGATTGATGGAAAGGATGGCGAATGGAGATGTCCGCGCTCCTCTTTGTACCGGCCACAGATGAACATAAGATTCAAAAGGCGGAGACACTGGGGTGTTCGGGGATCATCCTTGACCTCGAGGACGCCGTGTCCGAAGCCGACAAGGAGCGGGCGCGGGCAAACGCGACCCGGTGGCTGCAACAGAGGGCTTCCGATGGGCCACCGAGGCGGTGGGTGCGGATCAATGGATTGGATACCCCCCACTGGGAGAGCGATCTGGACGCAGTTTTGCCCGCTTCGCCGGACGGCTTCGTGGTTCCGAAAGTGGAGCGCGCCGGGCAGTTGCGAGCACTGGAGGACCGTTTGCGCAGGTGGGAAAGAGAAACCGGTCAGAATCTCAACGGGATTCAGATGGTGATCCTGTTGGAAACGGCTGCTGGGGTCATGAGAATGGAAGAGTTGTTATCCGCAAGTAAGCGGATTCGGGCTGCAGCCTTGGGCATTGCGGACTTGGCGGTGGACACGGGTATGTCTCTCGATTTTGCCTTCAGACAGAATGGGTTTGCGGCGGAGCGGGTCCGTTTGGTTCTCGTGTCCAGGGCTATTGGGCTCGAACCCCCCTGGGATGTGGTGTATGTGTTTCTCGATGACGAAGCCGGATTCCGCAAGGACGTGCACTTTGGACACGACATAGGGTGTCAGGGAAAGATGGTCATTCGCCCTTCCCAATTGGCTGTGGTTCGCGAAGTGTACGGGGTGTCGGATGAGGAAATGTTGAAAGCCCGGCGTATTCTGGAGATATCTGCCCAGGCCCGGCAGTCCGGGCAGGGGGCTGTTTTGACCGAGGACGGCCTCTTGGTGGACGGTCCTCTGGTGCGATGGGCGGAAGACACCCTGCGGCGGGCCGGAGAACAGTGAGAATGGAGCACGAGTCTTTGACAAGGGGGACTTTTGAGGCATGGATGTGTATACGATTGCGGTCATTCCCGGCGACGGGATTGGACGGGAAGTGGTGCCGGCGGCAGTGGAGGTTCTGAAGGTTTTGGCGGAGGTGCACGGTGGATTTCATTTCAAGTTTCAGGAGTTCCCGTGGAGTTGTGACTACTACGCTGAGCACGGGGAGATGATGCCGCCGGATGGGCTGGACATTCTGAAAGGGTTTGATGCGATCTTTCTGGGGGCGGTGGGGAATCCTGGACTGGTGCCCGACCACATTTCTCTTTGGGGGTTGCTTTTAAAGATTCGCCGGGAGTTCGAACAGGTGATCAATGTTCGTCCGGCCAAAGCCCTGAAGGGCGTGGCATCGCCGCTGACTGACCCTCAAGGATTCGATCTCGTCGTGGTTCGGGAAAACAGCGAAGGGGAGTACAGCGAAATCGGCGGGCGGCTCCATCGGGGCGATGACGAGATGGCGATCCAGGCTGCGGTGTTCACCCGCAAGGGAACGGAGCGGGTCATGCGTTATGCGTTTGAATTGGCCAGGACCCGCCGAAAACATGTAACCAGTGCGACAAAATCGAACGGCATTTACCACACGATGCCCTTTTGGGACGAAGTGTTCAAGGACGTACAGCGGGACTACCGGGATGTCCGGGTTGACTCCTATCACATTGATGCCCTGGCGGCACAGTTTGTCGCCCGGCCTTATGTCTTCGATGTGGTGGTGGCCAGTAATCTGTTTGGGGACATTCTGACCGACATCAGCGGCGCGGTGATGGGGAGCATCGGCATTGCCCCGGCGGCGAATATCAATGTCAACGGACGCTATCCGTCGATGTTCGAACCGGTGCACGGCTCGGCCCCGGACATCGCGGGCAGGGGCATCGCCAACCCCATCGGGCAGATTTGGACGGGGGCCCTCATGCTCGAACACTTCGGGCACCGAGATGCGGCTCAGGAGTTGCTGCAAGTGATGGAAGACGTGACGGCGGAAGGAATCAAGACGCCGGATATCGGCGGACATTCCGGTACTCGAGATGTGTCGGACGAGATCTGCCGCAGGCTGAGAAGGAGGTGATCTACCGTACGACTGAGAATTTCGTCGAAAAGGTGATCTAGGCAAAACAGTTAAATAAAGGGGGTCTCATTTATGGGACGTAACCGGAAAATAGTGTCCATTCTTTTAGCTCCGATCTTATCCCTGGGGCTTGTCGCATGTGGGGGCCAAACTACCTCCAATTCCGGTGGTTCGACCGGTGCTACGGGAGCGACAGATGTGCAGCCAATGACGATTAAGATTTCCCACGTGGTTGCGGAAAACACCCCAAAACACAAGGGTGCCCTTGCAATGAAGAGCACCATTGAAAAGGAATCGGGGGGCAAAATCAAGGTCCAAGTTTATCCAAACAGTCAATTATTTGGAGACAAAGATGAATATCAGAATCTTGTAGCAAACAACGTACAATTCATTATTCCCGACATGGCGAAATTGGTTGGTGTGGATCCGGCCTTCAATATTGAATCCATGCCCTTTCTTTTCAACAACGATGCGGCTTCCGAGGCGTTTTGGGACGGGCCTAAAGGACAGGAGATATTCAAACGTTTGGAGAAAAACGGTGTAATCGGTCTTGCCATGTGGCCCAATGGTCCAAAACAAATTACAAACAATGTTCGCCCCATCAAAACTCCAGAGGACATGAAAGGCCTTAAGTTCCGTACCCAAGGAGGTCAGCTTTTAGAAAAAGTTTACTCCGGGCTGGGGGCGAGTTCCGTCTCGATTCCTTATAACGAGCTGTACTTGGCCTTACAACAAGGAACAGTCGATGGTGAAGAAAATACTTTGAGCAACATCGAATCCATGAAATTTGATGAAGTGCAAAGGTATCTAACGATGGTCGGCCATACCCGGGTGGACTACGTGTTGATGACGAATACAAAGTTTTGGAACAGCCTCAATGACACCACGAAAAAGATCGTTATGGATGGAGTTAAAGCGGGGACAGAGGTAGCGCGTAAAGAAGCAGACACTTTGAACACTACGGCCTTCGATAAAATCAAGCAGCGCGGTCATACCCAGATTTATCAATTGTCTGCCGATGAACGTCAGAAATTTCAACAAGCGTTGAAACCCGTTTTTGACGAATACACCAAGATTATCGGCGAGGATGTGATCAAAGACGCATTGAGCCGTAATCAGTAAAAAAGGAAGGCGTCGATAGCCATGCGGTGGAATTGGATCCGGAATGCGGAAGACTACCTATCGGGCGCATTTTTTGTCGGCGGGATGGCACTTAGTTTTTACGCTGTGGTGACTCGCTACGTATTCAAATCTTCTCCCGCCTGGGCTCTTGAAGTATTCGAGTTTCTGATGGTGTGGTCCATCTTTTTGGGGTTTGGGATGGCGCTGCGTGACAATCATCACATTTCCGTCGATCTGTTGTATGACCGATTACCCGGTGGAATCAGAAAAATATTTGATATCATTTCTAATTTCATCGGTGCCGCTTATAGTATTTTTATGACTGTTACAGGAGTACAGATTACGATGCTCGCCTACCAACAGGGCATCGTGACAACAGATGCAGGAATTCCCGTATGGCTCACTTATTTAATTATGCCGATTGGGATGGCATTGTTGGCGATCCACTTTGTTCTGAAGTTGATGCGAATCCTTCGACCCAGGTCAACTATGGAACCTTACATGGTAAAACCGCTCGGTTCGGATCACTTGAGCGCTGATGGCACGGAAACCTCCTTGGTAGGGAGGCGAAAATAGGTGGACCCAACACTGGTATTATTCGGGACTTTTGCCCTATTGTCGTTGCTTCGAGTTCCCATCGCCATTGGTCTAGGTGTTGCCAGTTTGATTGCATTAAATATGATTGACTTTACGCTGTATCCCGTCATTCAAAAAATGTTTAGCGCTTTGGCTTCCGCCACATTGATGGCAATCCCGGGGTTTGTTTTCGCGGGGGTCATCATGTCAAAAGGTGGTATTTCGTACCACCTCATTGAGGCCTTAAAATCCTGGGTGGGTCATGTTCGAGGAGGGCTTGCGGTCGTCACTGTGCTCGCCTGTATGGTGTTTGCAGCGATTTCCGGATCGAGCCCCGCCACAGCGGCAGCTATAGGAAGTATCATGATTCCCGCAATGATAGAAGCAGGGTATGGTAAACGATATGCGATGGGGCTGGTGGCGGCTTCCGGGACATTAGGGATCCTCATTCCTCCTTCGATTCCATTGATCATCTATGGAGCGGTGGCAGAGGAATCTACCGGTAGGCTTTTCACTGCGGGGATCGTGCCGGGTTTGGTTCTCGGATCTATTCTCATTGTAGCTGCCATTCTTCACGCGAAGGTGAATAATTACGGAGCGTTACCAAAGCAGACTTGGGGGGAACGACTGCGAAAATCGAGAAAGGCGATCTGGGGTTTTCTGCTCCCCGTCATGATTTTGGGCGGAATTTATGCGGGAATTGTAACCCCAACGGAAGCCGCAGTCTTGGCCAGTGTGTATGGATTGGTTGTATCGGTGTTTGTTTACCGGGAAATGACGGTAAAGAGGTTTTTTGAGGTGTTAAGGGAGTCCATAAACATTACGGCGATGATCTTCTTGATTATCGCATCGGCCACCGTGTTTGGGATGTATTTGACTACCCAGCAGGTTCCTCAGGATTTTGCCCAATGGATCGAACAAAGCTCCGCGAACAAGTGGGTATTCATTTTGGGTGTGAATCTGTTGTTATTCGTTCTCGGTATGTTCTTAGAATCCGTTGCGATCATATTGATCACATTACCGATCCTGTTGCCTGTGTTGCCGTTATTCCATATTGATGTCATTCACTTTGCGATCATTATGACAATGAACATGGAATTTGCGATGATCACTCCACCCGTGGGACTCAACCTATTTGTGGTGAGTGGAGTTGCCAAAGAAAAGGTCGGCGAAGTCGTCCGAGGTGTTGCACCGTTTTTCGGCCTGATGCTGATCGCATTGGTGCTCGTGATCGTGTTTCCGGCGGTGTCGTTGTATCTGATCAAGTAGTTTGAAGGGGGTTCATGGATGCGGACGGTTCGCGTGGATGAAATTCGCGACACGGTGGCACGCCTCTGTTGGGAAGCTTGTTATTATTTGCCGTCAGATGTTGTACAAGGGCTCAAGCGGGCGCAGGCAACGGAGCAGTCCCCAATCGGTGAGTCGATTTTGACGCAACTCATCGACAACGCAGAACTGGCCGCCACAGAGGCGATCCCCTACTGCCATGACACCGGTATGACCATTGTCTATGTCGATCTCGGGCAAGACGTTCATATTGTGGGCGGGTCGTTTGCAGACGCCATCCAAGAAGGGGTACGAAGGGGTTACAAGGAAGGATACTTACGAAATTCAGTGGTGGGGGATCCCCTACGCCGAGTGAATACGGGTGACAATACGCCGGCGGTTTTGCACACCGAAATCGTTCCTGGAGACCGGATCCGAATCACGGTGCTGCCGAAAGGCGGCGGCAGCGAAAACATGAGCGCGATGAAGGTCCTGTTGCCCGGGGAGGGGGAGGAGGGAGTCAAACGATTTGTACTTGAAACGGTGGAATCGGCTGGAGGAAAAGCTTGTCCGCCGCTGATTGTCGGGGTTGGTATTGGAGGCAGTTTTGACAAGGTCTCGGAGATCGCAAAGCGGGCGATTCTTCGGGACATCGGTGTCCACCACCCTGAGCCACACATTGCCGCGTTGGAAAAACAGTTGCTAGAATTGGTCAACCAAACGGGTATCGGCCCCCAGGGTTTGGGAGGTGTGAACACCGCACTGTGGGTGGCGGTGGAAACCTATGCCTGTCACATCGCTTCGCTGCCCGTAGCAGTGAATCTTCAGTGTCATGCCGCGCGAAAGAGGATAGCCGTCCTGTAGGGAATGAACTTTAAGGGATTACAAGGAGAGAAGGTGAGTCAGTGGCTGTGTATGAACTTGCCGCCCCGCTTACGGACGAAACCATTCGACAGTTACAAATCGGGGACGAAGTCCTACTTACTGGTGTTATTTATATGGCCCGAGACGCCGCCCATTTGCGGATGGTACGGTTACTCGAGGAAGGATTGCCGTTACCTGTGGACCTTCGAGGGCAAATTCTATTTTACGCGGGGCCGTGTCCGGCAAAGACCGGCCGGATTATTGGTCCGGTCGCACCCACCACGGCTTCCCGCATGGATCCCTTCACTCCGGCCATGTTTGCCTACGGAGTAAAAGGGACTATCGGAAAAGGTCCCCGGGGCACGGAGGTCAGAGATGCGTGTCGCGCGTATGGCACTGTCTCTCTGGCTGCTGTGGGCGGGCTGTCCGCCGTGCTCAGTCAAAGGGTGCGTTCGGTCGAGGTCGTAGCTTATGAGGATTTGGGTCCTGAGGCGATCCGCCGAATTGAGGTTGAACAGTTTCCCACTCTAGTGACCTATGACGCCCATGGGGGGGACCTTTACACCCAGGAAATAGCAAAATATCGGCGTATCTCTTTCTGATGGTACAAGAGCAACATGGAAGGGGTTGGACCATGGCCATGCAAGTCACGCAGGAGGTGGCGTTCCACGTCCAGAACACTCAGTTCCAGCAGCTTTCTCCGCTTGCGATACAGCAGGCGAAACGGAGTTTATTAAACTGGATCGGCACAGCCATCGGAGGTGCTGGTCATCCCGCCGTGGAGAAGGTTCTACGGGTGGCGGAAAGGATGGGCGGCAGAAGACAGGTGACAATTCTAGGGCGACACGCGAAATCGGATCCGCTCTTTGGAGCACTGATCAACGGTCTGTCCTCCCATGTACATGATTTTGACGACACACTGTTACAAACGGTTCTTCATCCATCCGCCCCGGTTTTTCCGGCCATTCTTGCCTATGCGGAACTGCGTGGGGCGAGGGGTGAGGATATTCTTCTCTCTTTTGTTGTGGGTTGTGAGGTTGAGGCTCGTCTGGCCCGGTGTCTGTATCCCTCGCATTATCTGCGTGGCTGGCACATCACGGGAACCGTGGGGGCTATTGGAGCGGCGGCAGCAGTGGGAAAACTGATGAATCTGGATAAAAAAAGGTTGGCTTATGCGGTTGGGATTGCGGCTACGACCCCGACGGGTCTACGCGAGATGTTTGGGACGATGACGAAGTCTCTACATCCGGGCAAGGCAGCAATGAACGGTCTCCTTGCGGCTTTATTGGCGGAGGAAGGATTTACGAGTTCTCTCGAATCTCTGGAGGGGAAACGAGGGTTCGGCCATGTTTTGTCCGATGACCCTCACTTGGAATTGGTCAACGAGGGTTGGGGCGTTCAGTGGGAGGTGGAGTACAATACGTTTAAACCTTACGCCAGTGGAGTGGTGACTCATCCGGCCATTGATGCGGCCATTGCTTTGCGGAACCGGTATAATCTCACACCTGAAGAAATTCGGCACGTCAGGGTGGAAGGACATCCTTTGGTGGATGAATTGACCGGAAAACGGCATCCTGAGTCCGGGCTTGACGGGAAGTTCAGCGTCTATCATTGTGTTGCAGTTGCGCTCATCGATGGGAACTGCGGGTTGCAGCAATTCACGGATGAACGAGTCGCAGATCCACTGGTCTGTGAATTGAGGGACAAAGTGTCTTTATCCATTGATCCTGGGATCCGGGAGGACGAAGGCACCGTCACCATTACGCGGACAAATGGGGAAGTCGTGTCGTATCACGTCGAGCACGTCACGGGAAGTGCGGCAAACCCCATGTCGGACTCACAGTTGGAACAGAAATTCCTGGATTTGACCGGAGATGTGCTGGTGAAAGAGAAACAACAACGAATCATCGAAGGGGTTCGCGACTTCGAACATTTTGAGAACATTCGTTCGTTTCTCGAAGCGTGTGTTCCCTAATGGCTCCCGTGTAGCCGATCGGTGCAAAACGGCGTTGAGAGGAGAGTGCCTTTGTGGAGCTTTCACTGACGGAAGAGTTGGCTCGTTGGATCGAACAGGTCGATTATGCGCAGCTTCCCACCGAGGTTGTCGAACGGACAAAAGTCAGCATTCTCGATTGGCTCGGGAACGTACTGGCGGGGTCGACGACTCCGCCGGCCCGGATGATTCACCAGCTGATCCAGGGTCAAGGGGGAATTCCCCAGGTGACGGTGTTAGGTGGCGCCCTGGGGGACGAACCCGGGAGATGGCTGCGAACCTCGGTTCTATGGGCGGTCCTCGCAAACGGCGGGTCTTCCCACGTGGTGGAATTGGATGATGTACACAAGGGAGCCATTCTGCATCCCGGTACCGTTGTGATCCCCGCCGCTGTGGCGGTGGCCGAACACCTGGGGCTGCCGGGCAGGCGGCTGATCGAGGCAGTCGTGGTGGGGTTTGATGTCTGTATCCGGATCGGGGAGGCGGTGACCCCGTCGCACTATCGTTTTTTTCACACCACGGGTACCGCGGGGACCTTTGGGGCCGCGGCCGCCGTCGGCAAGTTGCTGGGACTGGGAGTCGGGCCGTTGGTGGATGCTCTCGGCAATGCCGGGACCCAGGCGGCGGGGTTGTGGGAGTTTATCGAAGATGGCGCAATGAGCAAACATCTTCACGCCGGGAAGGCCGGCATGAACGGTGCTATGGCGGCTTTGCTCGCACAAAAGGGCTTCACCGGTGCCCGGCGTATTTTGGAAGGGGATCGCGGATTTTTTCGGGCAATGGCCGCCGAATACGACCCGAGCCGAGTGATCCGGGACCTTGGGTCGAACTATAAAATTCTCGAAAATTGCTTTAAAATCCACTCGTCTTGCCGACATACGCACAATGCCATCGACCTTGTGATCGATTTGGTGACCGAGAACGACATCGAGCCGGAAGAGATCGAAGCGATCGAAGTGGGGACTTATCTGGTGGCACTGGACATTACCGATCAACCTGACCCTCAGACCGTCTATGCGGCGAAATTCAGTCTCCAGTTCTGTGTAGCCCTTGCGGCGGTCAAGAAAAGGGCCTCGCGAAAAGATTTTAATGAAACTTCTTTGTGGGATCCTGTAATCCGCGGGGTCATGTCCAAGATTCGGGTTGCGGTGGATCCAGAGTGCGAGGCTGTCTATCCAAACAAATGGGCGGCAAGAGTCGTTCTGCGCACCCGCAGCGGCGCCCGATACACAGGACGAACCGATTACCCGAGAGGGGATTTTGAGAACCCGGTCATGACGGAAGAACTGGTTGCAAAATTTCGGGATCTAGCTGCCGAACACGTATCCGAGGCAAGACTCGAACGGTGGGTGGATCAGATTCTACGACTGGAAAAAATGTCAAATGTAAGAGAGTTATGGGCGAACTGAGTTCGCTATTCCCTCGTTCCTTGACTAGGATTATGGATCCAATATACAATCGTAGCGAACCGTTCCTGCGGACGGAGATGCGGATCTAGATCGCGAGGGGGCAAGGGGAGATGGAAAGCTTCGTACAAGTTAAGGAGAGGCCGGAAAATTCGACGATCGTTGAAGTGATTTTGGACCGCCCGAAAGTGATGAACGCCTTCAACACGGAAATGGCAGAACAGTTGCTCGAAATCTTTAAGAACCTGAGGACAAGATCTGATGTTCGGGTGGTTGGGCTGCGGTCGGCTCACAAAGGATTCTTCTGTACCGGAGCGGATCTTAAAGAGCGGAATAGGATGAGCGAGGAACAATGGCGAAACCAGCACCACCTGTTTGAAGCCATGTTTTATGCTCTCGCAGACCTGCCCATGCCCACTGTGGCGGTGATTGATGGTTACTGCTTGGCCGGCGGAATGGAATTGGCGCTGAACTGCGATTTGTGGGTGGTGAGTGAAGGTGCCACTTTTGGCTTGCCCGAGGTGACCCGGGGCATTATGCCCGGAGGTGGGGGAACGCGGCTCCTGGCTAAACGGATTGGCGTTCACCGCGCCAAAGAGGTCATTCTCAGCGGTCAAAAGTTCAGTGCTCAGCAGATGGCGGAGATGGGGGCGGTGAATCGACTGGTCCCCAGGGAGAGGTTGGACGCAGAGTTTCTGGCGTTGGCCCAGGTGATCAGTGCCAATGCCCCCTTGGCGGTGCGGTTCTGTAAGGCCGCTATCGACGAGTTGTTCGGGATGGCAGATGGTGAAGCTCGGGTTCGGGAGTTGTACTGGTACAACCAATGCGTGGATACCGAAGACCGTCTGGAGGGAGTTCGGGCATTCAACGAAAAACGATCTCCCCATTTCCAGGGGCGCTAGTCTTGTGAAGTAGCGGGGTTTTGGCGGCGGTGGAAGATCCTTGGAACCGGGGAGGGAGCGGTATGAAGGAACAGGTGAAGAAAAAGGAGGGCCCCCTGGCAGGGATTCGCGTTGTCGATTTTACCACCAACATTTCCGGACCGTCGGCGACGGCGATTCTGGCGGACCTGGGAGCGGACGTCGTCAAGATCGAGCGGGTGGGAAAAGGAGATGACGCCCGGCACATGAGCCCCGCCTGGAACGGAGAATCGGCGTATTTTTTGGCAATAAACCGGAATAAGCGGTCCCTTGCCCTCGATTTTAGACAGCCGGAGGGCCGGGAGATCACCTTAAAACTCATTGCCCAAGCGGATGTGGTGGTGGAGAATTTTCGGAGGGGCGTGTTAGAAAAGTATGGACTAGACGGGAAAAGCCTTTTGCGCGAACACCCGTCTCTCATTTACTGTTCCCTCAGTGCGTACGGAGATGATGGGCCAGACTGCATGCTTCCCGGTTACGATGCGGTGGTTCAGGCCCGCACGGGGATCATGAGTATCACCGGGAGCCGGGAGGATGAACCCTCCCGGGCCGGGGTTTCCATCCTGGATGCCGGCAGTGCCACGTGGGCCGCAGTCGGAATCTTATCTGCGTTATTTCACCGGGAGCGAACCGGGCGAGGACAGATCGTCGGAACCTCGCTGTTCGAAACGGGAGTCTACTGGATGAATTATCACTTGGTGGCCTACCAGGTCACACGTCGGGATCCCGTGCCTCAGGGGGCCCGGCATACTGCCTTTGCCCCTTATGGGGCTTTTGAGACGGCAGATGGCCCGATCATGATTGGAATTTCGAACGATGGACTGTTTGCCCGCCTCGCCCAGGCCATCGGTCGGCCGGAGTTGACACACGATCCGCGGTTTGCGACAAACCCGGACCGGGTGTTGAACAGGGAGGAACTGGAGGGGCTGTTAAATAAGCAGCTCCGGCAACGCCCGCGGGCAGAGTGGGTGGCGTTGTTTCGGGAAGTGGGGATTCCTTGTTCGCCGATTCAACGGCCCTCTCAGGTCATGGAAGATCCACAGCTCGCGGCATTGTCGTTGTTGCAGCTGACCCCCCACCCGCGAATTGCCGAAGTGAAGATTCCGAGGCTTCCGGTGCGATTGACGGACACTCCTGCCGCGATTCGCACATCTGCGCCGCTACTTGGTCAACATACCCGAGAGATTCTTGAGGAGATCGGGGAGTTGGCTCGGGTGGAGGAATTGCTCAGTAAGGGAGTTATCGGATTGGACGTTGAAGGAGGCGGGGACAGGTGAAAGAGTCGGAATTGCATCAAGATCTCAGGCAGGCGGTGCGAAAAGTTTGTGAGCGGTTTCCAGATGCCTATTGGCGAGAACTTGATCGAGTACGGGCTTATCCCCAAGAGTTTGTGGATGCCCTGACCCAGGCGGGATATCTGGCGGCTTTGATCCCGGAGGAGTACGGCGGGGCCGGCCTGGGCATTACTGAAGCTTCCATTATCCTTGAAGAGATCAATCGATCCGGCGGGAACGCCGGGGCGTGCCACGCCCAGATGTACACGATGGGGACGTTGCTTCGCCACGGTTCCGAGGAGCAGAAACGAGTGTATTTGCCGAGGATTGCCGAGGGAACGCTTCGACTGCAGGCTTTTGGTATTACTGAGCCCAACACGGGTTCGGACACCACTCAACTGAAAACCACGGCGGTCCGGCGCGGGGACCGCTATGTCATCAATGGGCAAAAAGTGTTCATCTCCAGAACCGAACACTCCGATCTGATGCTTCTCCTCGTTCGAACCACTCCGGTGGACCAGGTGCGGAAGCGGACGGAAGGTTTGTCCGTGCTGCTGGTTGACCTGAGGGAAGCGATAGGCCGCGGGCTGACCATGCGGCCGATTCGGACAATGATGAACCATTCCGCCACAGAGCTGTTTTTCGAAGACTTGGAGGTGCCGGTGGATAATTTGATCGGGGAGGAAGGCAAAGGATTTCACTATATTCTTGATGGAATGAACGCGGAGCGGATCTTAATTGCGGCGGAATGTATTGGGGACGCGAGGTGGTTTTTGGGTCGCGCCGCGGAGTATGCACGCCGGCGGGTGGTGTTCGGGCGGCCCATCGGCCAGAACCAAGGGGTGCAGTTTCCCATTGCCCGGGCTTATGTCAATCTGGAAGCAGCTGATCTGATGCGGTTTCGGGCGGCGGAATTGTTTGACGCCGGGCAACCCTGCGGGGGTGAGGCCAACATGGCGAAGCTGTTGGCGGCGGACGCGTCTTGGGAGGCGGCCAATGTGGCCTTGCAAATCCACGGTGGGTTCGGCTTTGCCGAGGAGTATGATGTCGAACGGAAATTTCGTGAAACTCGACTTTATCAGGTGGCGCCGATCTCCACCAATCTCATTTTGTCTTACGTGGCGGAACACGTCCTCGGGCTTCCGCGCTCCTATTGACAGGTTGCGAAGAAAATGTAAACGGAAATAAAAATAATATCGATTATACACAATCGTATTGACAATTGTTCGGGGCAAGATAGAATTATGATGGGGATGTCGGATCCCGCATACAATTTTAAGATCGGGGTGACGCGAATGATCGGGAAAGTCGCCGTAATGACGAAGCCGGGAACCTTGGTCTTTGAGGAATATGAGGTCCCTTCGCCGGGGCCGGGGGCGGTCTTGATGGAGATCACCCGAACAAACATCTGCGGGTCCGAATTGCACATCTGGAAGGGCCTTCACCCCACAAAAAAATCGGGGGTCATGGGGCACGAGGCCATTGGTCGGATCCAGGCACTCGGTGAGGGCGTAAAGACCGATTACGCCGGGGCCCCGGTTCAGGTGGGAGATCGAATCGTGGCCGCCTACTATCTCACGTGCCGAAAGTGCCGCCCGTGCCGGGAGGGGCAGTTTCACCTGTGCGAGAACGCCTATTCTTTCTGGTCCAAGGAAGCTGACGAATATCCTCATTTTCATGGATCCTTCGCCACCCATTACTACATTCACCCCGATCAGTATTTTTATAAAGTTCCCGATAATGTTCCGGATGTTGCGGCGGCCAGCGCGAACTGCGCGTTGTCCCAGGTCTATTTTGGCCTCGACAAGGCCGGGTTGCGCTATGGAGAGACTCTGGTGATTCAGGGGGCCGGCGGGCTCGGCTTGAACGCCTGCGCCCTGGCGAAGGAAATGGGCGCCAGGGTGATCGTCATCGACGCTTTGGAATCCCGCTTGGCCTTAGCCCGGGATTTTGGTGCCGACTACACCATCAACCTGAATGAAGTTGACTCTGTGGAGAAACGTGCCCGGGCGGTCCAGGAGTTGACAGACGGGGCCGGAGCGGATGTGGGGTTGGAAGTCAGCGGTGTCCCGGCTGCCTTTCATGAGGGTATCCACCTGGTGCGAGCCGGAGGTCGGTATGTCAGCATTGGGAACATTTCCCCTGGGGAATTGACCGACTTCGATCCAGGGCTGATGACGCGCAAATCGATTCAGATCATTCCTGTGATCCGTTATAACCCCTGGTACCTTTACCGTTCACTGAAATTTTTGTCGAATAATATCAACAAATACCCCTTTGCTGAGATGCTGGATGCCGAGTTCACCCTGGACCAAGTGGGTGAGGCATTGGATCGGTCCGCCAAACGTCAGTTGACCCGGGCGTCTATCGTGGTTTCCGATTAAAGGGGTAGGCGTGCATGCGCACGGAAGCGCTATGGATCGACGGGGAGTGGGTACCGAGTCAAGCATCATCCGGAGGGCAGGATTTTGTTCGTCACGGCATGCAATCCACATGCTATGGGAAAAGGAGGGCGTTGGAGCGAGACCACCCAGGATTAATTTCCATACCTGGCCACCGAGGAATGTTATTTGCCCAATTCCCAGGTGTGGTTTGGTCACGATGCGGAGCAGTTTAAGACGCTCAGGAAGTCCACAGAAGGCTGCTACGAGTGACGGGATCTCACGACACGAGCCTTCTCCGCGCCGCGGATACGAAGTTGCGGCACGGCGAAGGCTCCTCGCTTTTGGTGTCCCGAAAGGTTCCTTATAATCCCAGCCAGCTGTCGATCCGCTCCCGGGTCAGGCGATTCCCGACGAAGAACTGGCCGAATTCGCCAAAGCGGGCGCTCACTTCGTCGAAACGCATCTCATAGATGAGCTTCTTAAACACGATGGGATCGTCGGCAAACAGCGTCACGCCCCATTCCCAGTCATCCAAACCCACAGAGCCGGTGATGATTTGCGTCACTTTGCCGCCGTAGCGCCGGCCAATTTCTCCATGACTGCGCATCATGGTCCGCCTGTCTTCCATATCGAGCATATACCAATTATCTTCGCCTTGGCGGCGTTTGTTCATCGGATAGAAGCAAATATGCTCTGTTTTTGGCAGGATCGGTTTTAATCTTCGCTGAATCACCGGGTCGTCACTGGGGTCGGTCCCGGGTTTCGTGGTATAATTGCTTAGCTCCACCACCGACACATAGGAGTACGCCGGTCGCGCGAGAGTGGCGAATTCTGACCGTTCGAAAACCAGTTCCGTCGCCTCGAGATCCTGCAAGGTGGGGCGCAGGTGGACCATGACCAGGTCCGCTTTCTGGCCGACCACCGTGTAAAGAGCTGTGCTCCCTTGTTTGGTTGCCTCGATCTCATCCCACCGGGCCACCAGGTCGAGGAAAGCGTCGCGCATATGGCGGCGCTCGTCGGCCGGCAGATGGGTCCATCGGGGCCAGTCGATATGGCGAAAATCGTGAAGGGCAAACCAGCCCTCAAGGGTTTGTACGGCTTCGCTCATGGGGATCATCTCCTTCGGATCCATCATAGCAAACCGCGGTGTGTCGGACAAAGGGGAAGATCTCGACAAGGAGGTGACAAAAGAAAAACTAATTATTGATTGATACTCGTTATTGATGTATAATGTCATTGGTGGCACGGTGCCCGGGTGGCGATGGGTGGAAACCTGATCTCACTGCGGGGGAAATTCTACATAATGAGGAGGCAGCGAACCATGCCGTTGGTAGGACGACCTGCACCTGATTTTGAGATGCTGAGCACGAAGAACATGAAAACCTTGGATGAGAAAGTTCGCTTGTCCGACTATCGCGGAAAATGGCTGGTGATGTTTTTCTACCCGATGGACTTCACTTTCGTGTGCCCCACGGAGATCACGGCGATCAGCGATCGGGCTCAGGAGTTCTTTGATCTCGACGCCGAGATTCTCGGGGTGAGCGTGGACTCCGTTCACGTGCACAAGGCGTGGATCAACACGCCCAGGGATAAGAATGGCCTGGGAGAGATTCGTTACCCGCTTGCGAGCGACATCACTAAGTCGGTCAGCCGGGCTTACGATGTGTTGATTCCCGAACAAGGCGTGGCGCTGCGGGGACTGTTCATCATTGACCCCGAGGGTATCCTGCGCTATCAAGTGGTCCATGATCTGAATATCGGACGCAGCGTCGATGAGACTTTGCGCGTCCTTGAGGCGCTGCAAACCGGCGGGTTGTGCCCGGCCGACTGGAAACCCGGAGATAAACTTCTGGAAGCCTGATCTCGGGGATCCGGCGGAGCGGGTGTCCACGCCGAGGAGACTGTAAAGGGGGACTCGCTCATGCCCATGCGTTTGGGTACCCCGTTCCCGGGACTGGAGGGAGCGACGGAGTGGCTGGTGGTGGACGGGCCGCCGAACATCGAGATCGGACGGCCGATCTTGATCCACTTCTGGGCGGTGTCGTGCCACATTTGCCACGAGACCCTGCCAAACCTCTTGGCCTACCGGGACCGGTTTGTTCCGAAGGGGCTCCAATTGGTCTCCATTCACATGCCCCGGCAGGAGGCCGACACCGATGTTGAGAAGGTCAAGAAGGACATCCAGGAGTTCGGGATTCATCATCCGGTGGCGGTGGACAATCTGCACCGGATTGCCGATCGGTATCAGAACCAGTTCGTGCCCGCGTTCTTCCTCTTTGACACCGAAGGCCATTTAAAATTCCGCGCGGCCGGGGATCGGGGATTGCAAAACGTCGAGAAGAAACTCGAAGAGCTGTTTGCCGAACCCGCTCCTTCCCAGTCGTGAGGACGGCGGCCTGAAGGCGGATGAAGGCGCACCATGTCAGAGCCCGGGTTGATGCCCGGGTTTTTTTTATGTGCGCCAAGGTCCGGAATGTCGTTGCCATGTGCACCCGCGCGGTATTGTTCCCAGGAGATGAGAAGACCCCGGTCATCGCAGCACGCAACTCGGGCGATATACCGAAACCCGAGGGCCTGCGCCTTGTCCGGGTTTTCTTTACATAGTCTCTCGGATGTGGTATGTTAGGGACAGATAAGTTAAGTGTTTTTATCGGTATTGTCGGTTCTATTGGGACCAGGGTGTATGCGGTGGTTCGAACCAGGGCGTGTGCAATTTGAACGAAGGAGAGATGGAACATGACAGTCGCCAAAAGTGTCGCCGAGTTGATCGGAAGGACGCCGCTGTTGCGGTTGAACCATTTAAGCGACGAGACCGGGGCGGAAGTGCTCGGTAAAGTCGAGTTTTTTAATCCCGGGGGCAGTGTCAAAGATCGGATTGGCTTATCGATGATCGAGGCGGCGGAGCGGGATGGCAAATTGGACCGGGACACGGTTATCATCGAGCCGACCAGCGGAAACACAGGAATCGCGTTGGCCATGGTGGCCACGGCGAAAAAGTACCGGTTGATTCTGGTGATGCCGGAAACCATGAGTGTGGAACGCCGCAGCCTTTTAAAAGCATTCGGGGCCGAGTTGGTTCTTACCCCCGGGTCTGAAGGGATGAAGGGCGCCGTCAAGAAAGCAGAGGAATTGGTCAAAAAGTATCCAAAGGCGATTATCCTTCAGCAGTTCAACAATCCCGCCAATCCGGAGATCCACCGGAGAACCACCGCCGAGGAGATTTGGAAGGACACCGACGGCAAGGTCGATATTCTGGTCAGCGGCGTTGGAACCGGAGGGACGATCACCGGAGTGGCCGAAGTCCTCAAAGGGCGCAAGCCTTCATTCCGGGCGGTGGCGGTCGAACCGGCGGATTCTCCGGTGTTGTCCGGTGGTCAACCGGGCCCGCACAAGATACAAGGCATCGGGGCCGGTTTTGTGCCGCAGGTGCTCAACACACAGTTGGTCGATGAAGTCATTCAGGTCAAGAATGAAGAGGCCTTTGCCGGAGCCCGGTTTTTGGCCCGGGAGGAAGGGTTGTTGGTGGGAATCTCCTCCGGAGCGGCTTATCACGCAGCTTCGATTCTTGCCCATCGCCCCGAAAATAAGGGCAAGACGATCGTCGTCATCCTGCCGGATACGGGGGAGCGTTACCTGTCCACTCCGCTGTTCCAAGAGGCGCAGTGAACAAGGTTTCTACCCCCCCTTCAGCATCAGAGATAATGCGGGCGGTCTTTTTGAGCATGAACCCCCTGGGTCAGCCCAGGGGGATTTGTTTTAATGGGGCATGGTCATGGTCTTCTGTTGGCCCACGGTTAGCCACACGCCCAGGAGGCCGACAAACACGAGAATCCCGGCGATCAGATAGGGTGCGGTGGGGAACCAGCGTTCGGCGACGACGCCGGCGACCACAGGCGCGATGGCAGCCCCCATCCATCGGACAAAATTATACGCCCCTGAAGCGATGCTGCGCTGGGCATTGCTTATCTCCACAGCCAAGGTGGAAAAGGTCGTGTTGTTCAACCCGCAAAACAGTCCGGACACGATGATGATGGCCACCCGTCCCCAGAAAGAGGGGACGACGATCAAGAGGACCAAGACGGCGACAATGGCGGAAAGGCCGAATTTAACCGTCCAAGCCCCGCCGTGGCGGTCGAGCAGTTTATGGGCCAGGAACACCGATCCGTAAGCCAGGCACAGACCCCAAGCGAAAAAGATCAACCCGAGTTCAAGGGCGGGGATTTGAAGAAAAATCGGGGAGTAGGCAAGGATCGTAAAAAACGCGAAATAGTAACACATGGCCACGAGGGCGACTCCGAGAAACGGAGGATGGGCCATGGCCCGGCCGAAGTCCCGGAATCCCTTGCGACTTTTCCCACCCGGCGGTTCGTACACCGTACTTAAAGTAAGGATGAAGGCGATGGCCATTAAGGCAGTGGTTGCGAAAAATGGGTACCGCCAATTGGCGGCGCCGAGCACTCCGCCCAGGAGTGGTCCCACCGACATCCCCAGGCCCAGGGCGGCCTCGTAAAGCCCCATGCTGCGCTCCAAATTCGATGATAGCCCGATGATGATCGACATCGATGTGGCGAAAAACATCGCATTGCCCATTCCCCACCCGGCCCGGAGGCCGGCCAGTGAGTAGACGCTGTTTGAAAATCCGCAAAAGAGCGCGAACAATGTGACGAGCCCCAATCCTACCACCATCACGCCCTTATTGCCGCGGTTGGCGGCCAGGATTCCCGCCGGGATCATGACGATGGCCATCATAAAAATGTACGTCGTAAACAGCAGCTCGATTTGCCACTTTGCCGCCCCGATCTGGGCAGCGATGACCGGCAGCAGGGGATCCACGACGCCGATGCCCATAAAGCCGAACAGAGCGGCCAGGCAAGTGGCGTAGATCGCCCGGGTGGCCCGATTGTCTTCTTCTAATGTTCGCATCGTGGATCACCTCTCTTTTGATGACAAAAGTTGTTGTTGCGGGAGGCATATATTTCGTTCAACGAAATACAAGCGTTATTTTTTATTCTATGCACGCCCGGGCGACCGGTCAATGGGTTTGCCGGCGGATGCTGGCCAAAAACCTGTTCACTGAGTAAAATAAAAACACATACCATCGGCGCGGATTGGGCCTCGGATAAGGGGTGAACACCGTGTATTGGCTGCTCAAGTGGTTGGTTCGCTTGGTGTTTCGGGGGATCTTTCGAATCTCGGTTTCAGGTGTCGAGCAGATACCCTATGAAGGGGCGGTGATCGTGGCGGCCAACCATCCAACCTGGTTGGACCCGATCCTCCTCGGGGCCTACCTTCCAAGAAAACCGTATTTTATCGCCAAAGCCGAAGTGTTCCGTTATCGGGTGTTCAATCCCTTGATCCGTTATCTCGGCGGTTTCCCCGTACATCGGGGGATGCCAGACATCCGCGCGATCCGGCACAGTCTGCGGCTTCTCCAAGAGGGAAAGGTGTTGGCCATTTTTATCGAAGGCTCTCGAACCTTTAAAGCGGGACCGAGCCCCAAACCGGGGGTGGGCATGCTGGCTGTAAAAAGCGGTGCGCCCATCGTTCCGGTAGCGATTCAAGGACCGTGCGGACTGTTCAGCCGGATCCGGATTCGGGTGGGACGCCCGATCCGGCCGGCCACAGATAGCTACGCGGACATTGCCCAGCTGGTGATGGCGGAGATTCGCCGTTTGGCATCCAGCGCCTGATGGCGAATCTGTCACACGCCGACGAACCGGGCGCACAGGGACCGGGCGACCGCCGGATCGTCCGTGCCTTGAACGAGCACCCGGCCGTCGGGAAAGAGGGTGAGTCGCTTGCCTTCGATCTCGGCTCGCAGCAGGAACGGGTTGCGCCGAACCCGGCCGAGGGCGGATAAACGAGGCTCAAGGGCATCGAGGTCCAGGGGGCTTCCCAGGGTGACTTGAACGGTATTCCGCCCGCACAAGGATATGGCTTCTCGCTCCCGGGGGGAGAGAAAGTCGAAGCGTCGAAGCCCACAGGTCGGGCAATCCGGTCGCCGGGCGTGACTGACGCTGATTTCCGACCATTCGTTGTCCCAAAGATCGAGGTGTAACAGGGTACGGCGCAGATGGTCCCGGTCGCCCACGAGCCACTTGAGGGCTTCCGCCGCCTGAAGGGATGCCACCACGTCCACCACTGGTCCGATCACGCCTACCGTATCGCAGGTGGGAGCGTCTCCCGGCCCGGGCGGTTCGGGAAACAGGCAGCGCAGACACGGACCGTTTTCGGGGATGACAGGGAGTAAAACGCCCCGGGCAGACACCGCCCCGCCGTAGATCCACGGAATTTTGTGCTTAATGGCGACATCGTTGATTAAATACCGAATTTCAAAGTTGTCGGTGCCGTCGAGGATGAGATCGACATCGGTCAACAGCTTTTCGGCGTTGCGCCACGTCACATCGGTGACCAGCGGCTCCACGTGGACGCTGCTGTTAAACGCCCGAAGATGGATGGCTGCCGCTTCGGCTTTTGGCAAAGATTGGAGAGCGTCTTGTTCGTCGTAGAGCATTTGGCGCTGGAGGTTGCTCGGTTCCACATAATCCCGGTCGATCAACCGAACGAACCCCACTCCGGCCCGGACCATGTGTTGGGATAGCGCGCTTCCCAGCGCTCCGAGGCCCACGATGACCACTCGGGAGGCGCGCAGTTTTTCTTGCCCGGCCACTCCGATGGGGGGGAACAGGAACTGACGGGAATACCGTTCTTGATCTGATATCATGAGGATCCCTTCACTTTCATCGAGAATCGAAGGATGGTCCGAAGACCCGGACATCATCTTCACACTAACGAATCCCCAAACGGTTGACAAGGGGCGAGAGGAGACGGATGAATGGCGGAGTGGAGCCATTTTAATGAGCAAGGAAGGGCGAAGATGTCGGACGTTTCGGGAAAAGAGCAGACGAAGCGCACCGCCGTGGCCCGGGCGGTGGTTCGGATGAAACCGGAAACGCTCTCGGCGATTCAGGAAGGGAGAGTCAAGAAAGGGGATGTCCTGGCAGTGGCCCAGGTGGCGGGGGTCATGGCGGCCAAACGCACCCCCGACTTGATTCCCATGTGCCATACGATTCCGTTAACTCATGTGGACCTTCGCTTTTTTCCCCGGGAAAGCGAGGGCCGGCGTGATTTTGCCGAACTGGAGATCGAATCGGAGGTCTCCACTGTGGCATCCACAGGCGTGGAGATGGAGGCACTGACGGCTGTTTCGGTGGCGGCGCTCACCGTTTACGATATGTGCAAGGCGATTGATCGGGCCATGGAGGTAACCTCGGTTTATTTGTTGGAGAAGAGCGGAGGTAAAAGCGGGGACTACCGGCGGGACGAGCCCTGGAGGAGGAATGGGGTATGAGCGAAGGGTGGACGGTGGCCATTGTGACGTGCAGCGACAAGGGAGCCAAGGGCGAGAGGCCGGATACGAGCGGGGAGGTTATTCGGGATTATGTGACGGGCCGGGGCATGGCGGTGCGCGGACATCGCGTGGTGCCCGACGAACGGGATCAGATTGAGGCGGCACTGGTGTATTATTGCGACGTGGAACGGGTGGATCTCGTTCTCACCACCGG
Organism: Kyrpidia sp.; assembly: GCF_023512215.1. NCBI lineage: Bacteria > Bacillati > Bacillota > Bacilli > Caryophanales > Alicyclobacillaceae > Kyrpidia > Kyrpidia sp. Next base: position 24,651 of record NZ_JAILZZ010000011.1, read on the forward strand.
CGGGACCGGCCTGGGGCCCCGGGATGTCACCCCCGAGGCGACGTTGACGGTGGTGGAGCGGCTGGTCCCGGGGATTCCGGAGCGGATGCGGGCGGCCACGGCGGCGGTGACGCCCACGGCAATCCTGTCCCGGAGCGTCGCCGGCATCCGAGGGCAGACCTTGATCGTGAACCTCCCGGGCAACCCCAAAGGGGTGCAGGAGTGTCTGGAGGCGGTGGGGGACGTGCTGCCCCACGCCTTGGGGGTGCTCAGGGGCCGGGTGCGAGACCACGGCCCGGTTCACCATCGTCACGAAGAATCGAAACGATGATTGTGGAGAGAGGCGGGATCGACTGGGAGGGTGACGATGTCGGATGGTCGATTCTGTTAATGAAAAGTGACGAGTTGGCACGAGTTCAACCCGATCGGAAGCAACAGGGGGGCGGAGAGGGTGGGTCGTCGGTTCCCCGGCGGGCTCCTTTCACTTTCCCGCGCTTTTTCTCCCTATAGTAGATGAACCCGCCGAGAAATCCCACACTGATGGCGATCAGGACGGTGCCCGCCAGGGTGGGTCCTAACCAGGGTTGCGACGGGTTGAACAAGTGACCCATCACGGCATCCCGGACGAGCGTCACCCCGTAACCGCCGAGCAGGAAAAAGCCGATCAGGATAATCCAGGATATCAAAAGCCCCATGTGACAACCTTCCTTTCAAGCCCCGGGATCCTGGGACCTTGGGCGTGGACGACTGTTACCAGTATACCTGATCTTGAAGAGCACATGGAGCCCCGTGGAATGACTGATATAATGAAAACAAATCCACGGGTCGAAAGCGAGGGGGCGTCGGTGGTACGGGTGCTGTTGGTCGGAGGAGGCAAGGGGGGTACGGCCCTGCTCCGGGCGTTTCACTCCATGGAGGCGGTTCGAGTGGTCGCCGTGGTGGACCTCGACCCCGGCGCCCCGGCGCTGGGTCTGGCCCGGGAATGGGGCATCGAGACCGCGGCCGATTACCGGCCGTACTTCCATGGAGTTGATGTGGTCATTGAGGCCACGGGGGATGTCGGTGTGTACCGCGAGATCGACAGCGCCCGACCGCCTGGAGTGACTCTGGTCCCCGGCCCGGTGGCCGAGCTTTTGATGACCCTGCTGCAGGAGAAAGAGCAACTGATCCACCGGCTTTCCCGGCAACGCCGCGAGTTGGATGCCATTCTCAACTCCACCCACGATGCGATGATGGCGGTGGACCAGGCCGGGTGCATTACGCTTTTCAATGCCGCCGCCCAGCGGTTGACCGGTTTGCACGCCGCCGAGGTCCTCGGCACCGAGGCCAAGACTACCATTCCCAACAGCCGTTTGCACATTGTGCTTCAAACCGGGCAGGCGGAACTCAATCAACTGCAGGACCTCGGCCGGGTGAAAATCATCACCAACCGGATGCCCGTACGGGACGAAGATGGCCGGGTGGTGGGGGCGGTGGCCGTGTTCCGGGATGTCACGGAACTGTTCGGCCTGGCCGAAGAAGTGACAAATCTTCGCGAGATCCAATCCCTTCTTGAAGCGATCATCAACGCCACCCAAGACGCCATCTCGGTGGTGGATCGAGAAGGCAAAGGAATCCTCATCAACCCCGCTTACACCCGTCTCACCGGTCTGGGGCCGGATGATGTGATCGGCAAGCCGGCCACCGTCGATATTGCGGAAGGAGAAAGCATGCACTACCAAGTACTGCGGACCCGCCGGGCGGTCAAAGGCGTGCCGATGAAGGTCGGCCCGGCCCGGCGGGAAGTGATCGTCAATTGCGCCCCGATTCTCGTTGATGGCGAGCTCAAGGGCAGCGTCGGGGTGATTCACGATATCTCAGAGATTCAACAGTTAACGGAAGAGTTGGACCGGGCGAAGCGACTGATTCGAAAGCTGGAGGCCAAATACACCTTTGAGGACATCATCGGCCACAGTCCCTCCTTCGTTTCTGCCGTGCACCTCGCCCGGTCGGCGGCGCAAACCCCGGCCACGGTTTTGCTCCGGGGGGAATCGGGAACGGGGAAAGAGCTCTTTGCTCATGCGATCCACAACGAAAGCGCCAGGCGCTATCACCAGTTCATTCGGGTCAACTGCGCCGCCTTCTCCGAGTCTCTCCTTGAGAGTGAGCTGTTTGGCTACGAAGAAGGGGCCTTCACCGGCGCAAAACGGGGCGGGAAAAAGGGAGTTTTTGAAGAAGCCAGCGGCGGCACGCTGTTTCTCGACGAGATCGGTGAGCTTCCCCTCCCCACCCAGGCGAAGATCCTCCGGGCAATTCAAGAAAAAGAGATTGTCCGGGTTGGCGGGAGTCGGGCGATTCCCGTGGACGTGCGGATCATCGCCGCTACTCACGTGAATTTGGAAAAGGCGATCCAGGAAGGACGTTTTCGGCAAGACCTGTACTATCGGTTGAATGTCATGCCCATCGTTCTTCCGCCCTTGCGGGAGCGCAAAGAGGACATCGAGCCCTTGGCCCGGCAGTTTGTGCGCAAGTTCAACCAGGATTTTGGACGCCAAGTGGAGGGCCTGACCCCCCGGGCGATTGCCCGGTTGGAGGAATACTCCTGGCCAGGTAACGTGCGGGAACTGGAGAATGTGATCGGCCGGGCCATGATCCGTGTCGGTTACACCGACACGTGGATCGATACGGTCCACCTGCCCCTCTCCGACCTGGGAGCCGGACAGATCAACCCGGAAGAACCGGAGGACGAACGGACCCTGGAGGATGTGGTGAATGCCGCAGAGAAAGCCCATATCCAGCGGGTCCTCGATAAGGTGAACGGCAACAAAACCGAGGCGGCCCGGCGCTTGGGCATTTCGGTGCGCAATTTATATTATAAATTGGAGAAACTTGGGATAGACCCCTGGTCCGGCTGAGGTTGTGCCGACAAAGGGTTGGCACAGGCGTGAAGGTTTTTGCCTGCAAAATACTGCATAACATGCAATGTGTTGCAGGGAGGGTATTCAGAAGCCGGTGGAATCGGGCGTCGGTAATGCGAACCGGCGCCAATTTTATTCCATCCCGCCCTTGGCATGGTTCTTGCGAACCGTATGGGTTCAGAGGAATTTACAAACTCTGTGGTCCACCCGGGGTTAGGTGTGGGTGGTGCGGCCAGACCTGAATGTTCTCAAGATGATCTGTACGGGGAATGGAGGAGCGGACATGGAGATTTTCCGGACGATGACGTCGCTAGATTACGAGCAGGTGATGTTTTGCCAGGACGCTTCTTCGGGCCTGAAGGCGGTGATCGCCATTCATGACACGACCCTCGGGCCAGCGCTGGGCGGTTGCCGCATGTGGACGTACGCTTCCGAGGCTGAGGCGGTGGTGGACGCGCTGCGCTTGGCCCGGGGAATGACCTATAAAACGGCCATGGCCGGTTTGAATTTTGGCGGGGGCAAGGCGGTAATCGTCGGGGATCCGCGAACGGAAAAGACGGAAGCGCTGTTCCGGGCCTTCGGCCGCTACGTGCAGAGCCTGGGCGGGCGGTATATTACCGCCGAAGATGTGGGGACCACCACCCGGGAGATGGATTGGATCCGCCTTGAGACCCCCTATGTGACCGGCGTCTCGGTGGCGGCCGGGGGCGGAGGAGATCCGAGCCCCATGACGGCCTTGGGGGTTTTCCGCAGCATCCAGGCCGCCCTTGCCGAGGTCTACGGCAGCGACGATCCCGCGGGACGCACCGTGGCGGTTCAGGGGCTGGGGAGCGTCGGATATCACTTGTGTAAGCTTCTTCACCAAGCGGGGGCGGAGCTCGTGGTGACCGACCTTCGGGAAGAAGCGGTGCAGCGGGCGGTTCGGGAGTTTGGCGCCGAAGCGGTGGATCTTGAGGGCATCTACGATGTCCCGGCGGATGTGTTCGCCCCTTGTGCCCTGGGCGGAGTCATCAATGACGGCACGATCCCCCGGCTTAAGTGCCGGATTGTGGCCGGTTCGGCGAACAACCAACTGGCGGAGGACCGACACGGGGCCGAACTTGAGGCGAGGGGCATCCTTTACGTGCCGGATTATGTGGCGAACGCCGGCGGTGTGATTCACGTGGCGGATGAACTGGAAGGGTACCGCCCGGAGCGGGTGAGGGCCCGGGTGGAAGGGATCTACGACCGGGTTCGGGATGTGTTCGCCTTGGCCCGGAAAAAAAGGATCCCGGCCCATCAAGCGGCGGACCGCCTGGCCGAGGAGAGAATCGCGGTCCTTCGGCAGGTGCGGAGCACTTTCGTGGTACACAGTTAAACGGATGCAATGAAGCTCAAATGGTTGAATAAGAGGAGGCGGCACCGGTGAGTGTGGAGATGAGAAACCGCCATGAAGCCCTGGGATTGACCGGAGAAGACCTTTTGGCCATGTATCGCGTGATGCTCACGGCCCGCCGGGTGGATGAACGCATGTGGGTGCTCAACCGCGCCGGAAAAATCCCGTTTGTCATCTCGTGTCAAGGCCACGAAGGAGCCCAGGTCGGGGCGGCATTCGCCCTGGATCGGCAGAAAGATTACGTGTTGCCCTATTACCGGGATGTGGCCGTGGTGTTGGCTTTCGGGCAGACACCCCGGGATTTGCTTTTGGCAGCCCATGCCAAGGCCGAGGACCCGAACAGCGGGGGACGGCAGATGCCGAACCATTTTGGAAGCCGGAAGCACCGCATCGTCTCGGGGTCCAGCCCCGTGTCCACCCAGATTCCCCACGCGGCGGGCATCGCCCTGGCCGCCCGGATGCGGGGGGACGATGTGGTGACCTACGTCTCCTTTGGAGAAGGGTCGAGCAACCAGGGAGATTTTCATGAAGGATTGAACTTCGCCGCGGTGCATCGGTTGCCGGTCGTATTTTTCTGTCAGAACAACGGCTACGCCATCTCGGTGCCAACTTCCAAGGAATTGGCCACCCCCAGTGTGGCCGATCGGGCGGCGGGGTATGGAATGCCCGGGGTCGTGGTGGACGGGAGCGACGTTCTCGGCGTTTACCATGCCGTCAAGACGGCGGTGGAGCGGGCCCGGAGGGGGGATGGACCGACTCTGGTGGAAGCGATGACGGTCCGCTTGACGCCCCATTCCAGCGATGACGACGATCGCACCTATCGGACCAAGGAAGAATTGGAAGACGCCCGGCGCAGGGATCCCCTTCCGCAATTTGCGGAGTATCTCATCGCGTCAGGGGTGGCGGACGAGGACACGCTTCGCGCCCTGGATCACGAGGTGCGGGCGGAAGTGGACGAAGCCACGGCCTACGCGGAGCAAGCAAGGGATCCCGATCCCGCGGACGTCCTGCGATTTGTCTATCGGGAAGCATGACCAGGAGATCGAGAGGGGCCTGGGCGGAGAATCGGGCCGGGGGTGGGAAGTATGGCGGTAAAAACGTACATTGAGGCCGTGCGGGACGCGCTTCGGGAAGAAATGGAACGGGATTCTTCTGTATTCGTGTTGGGTGAGGATGTAGGAGTTCGGGGCGGCGTATTTCGCGCCACTGTGGGACTGATCGAACAATTCGGCCCGGAGAGGGTGTTGGATGCGCCCTTGGCGGAGTCGGCCATTGTGGGCGTGGCCATCGGGGCGTCCCTTTACGGCATGCGCCCGGTGGCGGAGATCCAGTTTGCCGATTTTATCCTTCCCGCGGTGAATCAAATCATCAGTGAAGCGGCGAAAATGCGCTATCGCTCCAACAATGACTGGTATTGTCCTCTGGTGATCCGGGCGCCTTACGGCGGGGGCGTCCACGGGGCGTTGTACCATTCCCAAAGTGTGGAAGCCCTGTTTTACCATGTGCCGGGGCTGAAGGTGGTGGCGCCGGCGACTCCTTATGACGTGAAGGGCCTGCTCAAAGCGGCGATTCGAGACGATGACCCGGTGCTATTTTTTGAACACAAAAAATGTTATCGCTCGATCAAGGGGGAGGTGCCGGAGGAGGATTATGTGGTGCCCATCGGTCGAGCCCGGGTGGCCCGGGAGGGGACGGACATCACGGTGATCTCTTATGGCATGACTCTGCACACCGCCCTGGAAGCTGCGGCAGAGGTGGAGAAAGAGGGGATCTCGGCTCACGTGCTCGACCTTCGGACCCTGCGCCCCCTGGATGAGGCCGCCATTCTCGAAGCGGCGGAGAAGACGGGAAAAGTGATGATCATCCACGAGGACAACAAGGTGGGCGGGGTTGGAGCCGAGGTATCCGCCCTCATCGCGGAGAAAGCCCTTTTTTCGCTGGATGCGCCGGTGATGCGCCTTGCCGGGCCGGAAATCCCGGCGATGCCCTTCAATCGCGAATTGGAAAAATCGTATCTGGTGACGGCGCCTCGGATTGCCGAGGCGATGCGGGAACTGGCGCGGTTTTGAGGAGGGGCCGGGATGATCGAAATCAAAATGCCAAAATTAGGTGAAAGTGTCACCGAGGGGACTTTGTCCCGGTGGTTGAAACAGGTTGGGGAACCGGTTTATCGCTATGAGCCCATCGCCGAGATTATCACGGACAAAGTGACGGCGGAGTTGCCCGCTGAGGCCGAGGGCATTCTCATGCGCCACCTGGTGCAGGAAGGAGAAACGGTGGCGGCCGGCACTCCCGTGGCGTTGATGGAGACTTTTACCTCAGGGGTGTCGCGGGCTTCCGGTTCTGGTGCTGGGGCCGGGTCCGGGCCGGCAAAGGTTCCGCAGGCGGCGGGGCCGGAGTCCGCCCGCAGCCGGGACGGTCGATCCGGTGTGGCCGATGCTTCGGGGAGCGGACTTCGGGGGCGGTATTCCCCGGCGGTGCGGAAACTGGCCCGGGAATACAATGTCCGCCTGGAAGGGATCCCCGGTACCGGGGCGGGGGGCAGAGTGACCCGGCGGGATGTGCTCGCCTGGCTGGAAGGGGCGACAATGCAGAGCGCTCCCCGGCCCGCGGGGGCGAGCCAAGGGATTCTGACCGGGGAGACGGCCCGGGCGGAACAAACTCCGGACGACGTGGAAATGATCGAAGCTTCGCCGATCCGCCGGGCCATTGCCCGGCATATGGTGGAGAGCGTTCATGCGGCGCCCCATGCCTGGACGATGGTGGAAGCGGATGTCACGGGACTGGTGCGGTTGCGGGATAAGATCAAAGAGGATTTCCGGCGGCGGGAAGGAATCCCTCTGACTTTTATGCCCTTTTTTCTCAAAGCGGTGGCGGAATCCTTGCGGGAATTTCCCATCCTGAATTCGTCTTGGGCGGACGATCGGATTATAATGAAGAAGCGGATCCACCTTTCCGTGGCGGTGGCAACCGAGGACGCCCTGTTTGTGCCGGTAATCCGGGACGCCGACCGTCTCTCGATTACGGGCTTGGCCCACGCCTTGCATGATCTGGCCACCCGAGCCCGGCAGGGGCGGCTGAAAACCCAGGATATGGAGGGCGGTACCTTTACCGTCAATAACACAGGGGCATTTGGATCGGTGTTATCCAAGCCGATCCTAAACGGCGGCCAGGCGGCGATCCTCAGCGTGGAGGCCATTGTCAAGCGCCCGGTGGTCATGCCCGGCGATATGCTCGCCATCCGTTCGATGGTCAACCTGTGTCTATCCCTGGACCATCGGGTGTTGGATGGCTGGATCTCGGGCAGGTTCCTGCAGAGCGTCAAAAGGCGGCTGGAAGCCTATCGGGAGGATGGAGGGATCTAGTCGAACGGGCGAGGTGGGATGGGCTTGGAAGAGTTGCGAGTGATATCCGGGACTCCGGCGGGGCAGGGCCGCCGCCCGGATTGGCTTAAAATCCAGTTGCGCACCGGGGAGAATTATCGCGAACTCAAGGCTCTCATGCGGGGGCAAACCCTTCACACGGTTTGTGAAGAGGCCCGGTGCCCGAACCTTTTTGAGTGTTGGTCACACCGTACAGCGACGTTCATGATCCTGGGCCGGATTTGCACCCGGGCCTGTCGGTTCTGCGCCGTCACCAGCGGCCGGCCGACGGAACTGGATCTACAAGAGCCGGAGCGGGTGGCGGAGGCGACGGTGGCCATGGGCCTTCGCCACGTGGTGGTGACATCGGTGGCCCGGGACGACCTGGAGGACGGGGGGGCGGAAATTTTCGCCTCCACCATCCGGGCCATCCGCCGCCGGGCGCCGGGTTGTTCGGTGGAAGTGCTGATCCCGGATTTTCAGGGACAAGAGATGTCTTTGCGAAAAGTGCTGGAAGCCGGGCCGGATATCCTCAATCACAACGTGGAGACGGTGCGGCGGCTCTCGGATCGGGTGCGATCCCGGGCCAAATACGAGCGGTCTCTGGAACTGTTGCGGCGTTCCAAGGCGATCGCCCCGCGGATCCCCACCAAATCGAGCATCATGGTGGGGGTTGGAGAGACCTGGGAGGAGATCCTCGCCACCATGGACGACCTTCGGGCGGTGGATTGTGACATCCTCACCATCGGTCAATACCTGCAACCGACCCGGAAACATTTGGCTGTGGATCGGTATTACACACCTGACGAGTTTGCGCAACTCAAGGAGGAAGGACTGAAGCGCGGCTTCCGCCATGTAGAATCGGGGCCTTTGGTGCGAAGTTCGTACCATGCCCATGAGCAGGTGGAAGCGGTTCGCGAAGCCCGGCTCTCGGGGGCGGAGGGCGTTTAGGGCATGTGGGAGCGTCTCAGGCACTCCGAGTATAGCTTCTCCGAGGGATGGCTTCTCGGTGCTCCGGACACAATAAGGCCGTACCGCCATCTTTCGTGGAGGTGCCCTTGATGCCCAATAACAAGGACATCTTTCGCAACAAGCGGGACTTTGCCCACGAAGAGTTTGCCACCGAGTTGTACAAGCCTCCGGGAAAGCCCCGGGCCAGGGAGGCCAAGTCCCAGCGGTCCCAGGTGAGGGCCCATCACCCGGGGGACTACAAGGCCCGCAAGCGCACGATGGCCGATAAAACCTGATATTTTTGCCCGCCGAGTCGGCGGGCTTTGTCTTTCTTCGATGCGCATTTAAAGGTCGAATGCTATAATCGAAGACGTTACGGTCGGCAGCGAAAGAGGAGTGAAAAAGAATGACCGATTTTGAAGAACGGTATGAAGAATGGGAGAGGAAAACGGAGCACGCGTTGAAAAAGCGCCCGGAACGGAAAACGTCCTTTACGACATCTTCCGGCATTCCAGTGCGCAGGTTGTACGTTCCCCAGGGCGGGGAGAAAAGAGAGTTGCGCCGCTATTTAGAGAATGTCGGTTTCCCTGGGGAGTTTCCCTATACCCGCGGGGTGCAGAGGACTATGTATCGAGGCCGCTTCTGGACAATGCGACAATACGCAGGATTCGGAACGGCGGAGGAAACCAACCGGCGGTTTCGTTACCTGCTGGAACAGGGACAAACGGGGCTGTCCACGGCTTTTGATCTTCCCACCCAGATCGGCTACGACTCGGATCATCCCATGGCCCGGGGAGAAGTGGGCAAAGTGGGGGTGGCCATATCGTCCCTGGCGGACATGGAGCAATTATTCGATGGGATTCCTTTGGATAAAGTGACCACCTCGATGACCATCAACGCCCCGGCGTCGGTGCTCCTAGCCATGTACATCGCCGTAGGCGAGAAACAGGGAGTCCCCGCGGAAAAGCTCGGGGGGACGGTGCAGAACGATATCTTGAAAGAATATGTGGCCCGGGGTACGTACATTTTTCCGCCCAAGCCCTCCATGCGGCTCATCACCGATGTATTCGCCTATTGTAGTGAAAAGGTGCCCCATTGGAATACGATCAGCATCAGCGGCTACCATATCCGGGAAGCCGGGGCCACGGCGGTTCAGGAGTTGGCATTCACCCTGGCCAACGGCATCGCTTATGTGCAAGCGGCGGTGGACCGGGGGCTGGACGTGGATGATTTTGCGCCGAGGTTGTCGTTCTTTTTCAATGCGCATAATCACTTTTTTGAAGAAGTGGCCAAATTCCGAGCGGCCCGCCGGATGTGGGCGCGAATCATGCGGGAGCGCTTTGGCGCCAAGGATCCGAAGTCGTGGCAACTGCGGTTCCATACCCAGACGGGGGGCTCGACGCTCACAGCCCAGCAGCCGGACAACAACATCGTTCGGGTGACGCTTCAGGCCCTGGCTGCAGTACTGGGCGGAACCCAGAGCCTGCACACAAACAGCCGGGACGAAGCCTTGGCGCTGCCCACCGAGGAATCGGCGAGGATTGCCCTGCGAACCCAGCAGATCATCGCCTATGAGAGTGGCGTCGCCGATACGGTGGATCCCTTGGCCGGTTCGTATTATGTGGAAGAGCTGACCGATGAGATCGAGCGCCGGGCCATGGAATATATCGAGAAGATCGACGAGATGGGCGGGGCCGTGCAAGCCGTGGAGATGGGGTATATGCAGCAGGAAATCCGGGATGCGGCCTACGAGACCCAGATGGCGATCGAGAATGGCGACGAGATTGTGGTGGGGGTGAACGCCTTCCGGATTGAGGATGAGCCGGAACCGGAGCTGTTGCGGGTAGATCCACAGCTCGGGGAGCGCCGGAGGGAAGAACTGGCCAAACTTCGGTCGGGCCGCAACGCGTCCGCGGTGGAGCAGGCCTTGAATCGCTTGCGAGAAGCGGCGATGGGGACGGATAACCTCATGCCCCCCATCTTGGATGCGGTGCGTGCGTATGCCACCCTCGGGGAAATTTGTGGCGTGCTCCGGGACGTATTCGGGGAGTACCGCCCGGCCCAGTGGTAGAGACGAGATTGAAACGACCAGTCGGTTGTTGCGACCGGCCGCCTAGCTGAGAAGTTTGCAAGCACTGATGGAGGAAAGGAGAGGTGCCGGATGGCACAACGTCGCATTCGCGTGTTAGTGGCCAAGCCGGGTCTCGATGGCCATGACCGAGGGGCGCTGGTGATCGCCCAAGGGCTTCGGGATGCCGGAATGGAAGTGATCTACACAGGACTACGACAAACTCCCGAACAGATCGTGGCGGCCGCACTCCAGGAGGACGTGGACTGCATCGGGTTGTCGTCCCTCTCCGGGGCGCACATGGAGTTGTTTCCCGAGGTGGTGCGCTTGCTCCGGGAGCGAGGGGCTGAAGACATCCTGGTGGTGGGCGGCGGGGTGATTCCCCGGGAAGACATTCCGGCCCTCAAGGCGGCGGGGATCGCCGAAGTGTTCACCCCGGGGACGTCCATCCAGGACACGGCGGAATTCATTCGCACTCATGTGCGGCCCCGGGAAGGGGGGGAGGAAGATCTTCCCGAACCGCCGGAGCAGATCGATCACATTGGTATTGCGGTGACTTCTTTAAGGGAGGCCCTGCCCTTTTATACCGAGCAGCTCGGGATGAAACTGATCCACCAGGAAGTGATTGAAGATCAACAGGTGACCACGGCTTTTCTCGCCGTGGGAGAAAGCACCATTGAGTTGCTGGAGCCCACGAGCCCCGATAGTCCAGTGGCCAAATTCCTCGACAAGCGGGGCCCGGGCATTCACCACGTGGCCTACCGGGTCAAAGATGTGGCCGACCGGCTGCGCCGGGCGAAAAAGGCCGGGTTGCGGCTGATCGATGAAGAGCCCCGCCCGGGCGGACATGGAAAGCTGATCGGCTTTGTTCATCCGAAAAGCGCCGGGGGCGTGTTGACGGAGTTCTGCCAGCGGGTGGAAGACTAAAAAGGATGATCGAGGCAAGTAAGGAGGCTTTATCCCGTTGATCGAGAAAATCATGGAGATGGAAGAGCGCCGGCGGAAGGTGGAGCTCGGCGGTGGCGACCGCCGGATCGCCCAGCAGCACGACCGGGGCAAACTGACGGCCAGGGAACGGTTGGAGATCCTGCTGGATCCCGGCACCTTTCGGGAATTGAACCCCTTCATTGAACACCGGGGCACCTTATTCGGCTTGGATAAAGTGGAAGCGCCCGGTGAAGGGGTGGTAACGGGATACGGAAAGGTGGATGGGCGGACGGTTTACGTGTTTGCCCAGGATTTCACGGTGTTCGGCGGTGCCCTGGGGGAGATGCATGCGCAAAAGATCGCCAAGATCATGGATTTGGCGGCGAAAAACGGTTGCCCCATCATCGGGTTGAACGACTCCGGAGGTGCCCGGATTCAAGAAGGGGTCGTCTCCCTGGACGGGTATGGGCAGATTTTTTATCGGAACTCGATCTATTCCGGCGTGGTACCCCAGATTTCGGTGATCATGGGTCCCTGTGCCGGTGGGGCGGTCTATTCTCCGGCGATCACCGATTTTATTTTCATGGTCGAAGGAACCAGTCAAATGTTTATCACCGGCCCGAAGGTGATCGAGGCGGTGACCGGGGAGTCGATTTCGTCGAACGATCTGGGCGGCGCCAAGGTGCACGGGTGTTTGAGCGGTGTAGCGCATTTTACGGGGCCTGGGGAGGAAGAGGTCCTGGGCCAGGTTCGGCGGCTGCTTTCGTTTTTGCCGAGCAATAGTCGGGAAAAACCGCCCCGGACGAGCGCCCGGGACGACGACGGCTGGGAGGAAGAGCTGATCGATTTGGTGCCGGTGGACGGGACGAAGGTCTACGATGTCCGCCGGGTCATCGAGCGGGTGGTGGACGACGGCGATTTTATGGAAGTCCATCCTCAGTTCGCCAAAAATGCCGTGGTGGGGTTTGCCCGAATCGACGGCCGCCCGGTGGGGATCATCGCCAACAATCCGAAATTCATGGCCGGGGGCCTGGACATCGATTCCTCGGACAAGATCGCCCGGTTCATCCGTTTTTGCGACAGTTTCAACATACCTTTGATCACCTTTGAAGATGTGACCGGCTTTATCCCCGGCGTCAAGCAGGAGCACGGGGGAATCATTCGCCACGGAGCGAAGATTTTGTACGCCTACTCCGAGGCCACGGTACCGAAGATCACGGTGATTCTCCGCAAGGCCTTCGGCGGGGCTTATGTGGCCCTGAACAGTAAGGCCATCGGGGCGGATCTGGTTTATGCGTGGCCCATCGCGGAAATCGCCGTCATGGGCCCCGAAGGTGCGGCGAATATCATTTTTGCCCGGGAGATTGAAGAAAGTCCGGATCCCGCTGCCACCCGAGCCGAAAAAATCGCCGAATATCGGGCGCGGTTTTCGAATCCTTATGTGGCCGCCTCCTATGGCATGGTGGACGATGTCATCGATCCCCGGGAGACCCGGCGTAAACTAAAAGAAGCCCTGGAGATCCTGGAGGAGAAACAAGAATCGAGGCCGGCGAAAAAACACGGCAACATTCCGTTATGAAAGGCGGCGAAAAGTCAGCGCTGGAGGACCGGGTAGTCAAAGAGTTTTTTCGTTTGGTTCAGATCCCCAGCCCTTCCCGGGGTGAGCGGCGAATGGCCGATTATGTGCGCCGGCGGCTCGGGCAGCTGGGGGTGGCGGTGGAAGAAGATCGGGCCGGGCGGTTGATTGGCGGAACGGCGGGCAATCTGTTGGTTCGGCTGCCCGGGAGTGAGGGCCGCACGCCGCTTCTGTTTGTCGCCCATCTGGATACCCGGGGCGGAGGGGCCAAAGCGAGCCCACACCTTCATGGCGACCGCATCGTCGGAGACGGGTCGCGCCCCCTGGGGGCGGACGATAAAGCCGGCGTGGCGATCTTGCTGGAGACCGTTCGGTTGCTTGTGGAGCGGCGCGCTCCCCATGCTCCTTTGGAGATTCTGTTCACCGTCGGAGAAGAAGTGGGGCTGATGGGCGCCAAAGTGTTTGACGTCGACCGCCTGACGGCCAGATGCGGTTTTGTGTTCGATGCACCGGGCCCGGTGGGATCGGCGGTGCTGCGGGGGCCGGCCCAGGGGGTGGTGCGGGGGGCTTTTTTGCCGCAAGGGAGATCCCGGCGGTGGGGACGGCGGGAGCTGGGGTCGAGCCCCGGTCGGGCGGCTGCGGCGGCTCTGGCCGGGATGGGGTTGAAGCGGAGGGAGCACGGGATTGAGGCTCGGATTCTCTCCATCGGAGGTTTCGCCCGGGGCGAAGGGACCATGAGTATCACCGCCGAAGTGGTGGGGTACGATTCCCAACGTGTATGGGAAAAAATGGACCGCATTGGCCAGAGCGTTCGTCAATCGGCGGAGAGTCATCGGCTGCACGCCGAGGTGCGGACGGCGGTCCTGTTCCCGGCGATGAACGTGGAGCCCATGGACCCCGTGGTCCTACGCTTTTGCCAGGCGGCCCGGCAGCTCGGCGTGCCCATCCGTTTTGGGGAAGCCGACGGAGGCAGTGATGCCCATGTCCTCAATGCCCGGGGTTTGCCGACGATCGCCCTGGGAGTGGGATATGAAGATGCCCATAGCCTCCGGGAGTCGGTGAAGGTGCGTGCTTTGGCGGACGGGGTTCGCCTGGCCCTGGCTCTTGCCGGGGCGGACGAGGAATAACGGCCCGGAGGTCGCCCATAGGAGAAACGCTGCCAGGGGTTGTCAGATGATGCACGGGGGTGAGGAAGGTTGGCTAGTTCAGAGGTCGGTGAGAAGACCCTGGGGGTGACCACGGTGTTTTCCGGCCGGGTGCTCACCGTGGAGTTGCATGAAGTGGAATTGCCCGGCGGCAGACGCACCTCCCGGGAGGTGGTTCGCCACCCCGGGGCTGTTGCGGTGGTGGCGGAAACGGATGAGGGCCACGTGGTGCTGGTGGATCAGTTTCGCTACCCCATTGGTCGCATGTCCAAGGAGGTGCCGGCGGGAAAACTGGAACCCGGCGAGGATCCCCTAGCCTGTGCCAAGCGGGAACTCGAAGAGGAGACGGGCTACCGGGCGGGCCACTGGAAATTCGTTACACGATTTTTCACCTCCCCGGGCTTTTCGGACGAGGTCATGTACGTGTATTACGCGACCGGCCTGACCCCCGGCGCCAGTCACCCCGATGAGGACGAATTTCTCGAGGTCTCGTCCATGTCCCCGAAGGAAGTGCGCCACGGTCTGGCGAGCGGCCTCTTTTGCGACGCGAAAACTTTGGTAGCCCTCCAGTGGTGGGCCGGCCGCAGATCCGAAAAATAACGCCGACCTGGTGCGGAGGCGCCTTATTGGGCCGGCACAGGGAAAGGGGGCGGCGCTTTGGTAGAAGACGTCCCGTCGGCCGTGGGTGGTTTTGGTGAATGGTTTGTCGATCTCCATGTCCACATCGGGCGAACGCTCCAGGGGCGGCCGGTCAAAATGGCCGCTTCAGCAGCAATGACCCTTCCGGCGGTGTTGGAGGAAGCGACCCAGCGCAAGGGTCTTGATGTGATCGGAATCGTGGACGCCGCCTGCACCGGCGTCCTGGAAGAGGTTCAGGAACTGGTCGACAGCGGTGTCCTGCGGCCCCATTCCGGGGGTGGGTTGATTTTCCGGGATCGCACCTTGCTCCTGACCGGCGCTGAGATCGAAGTGGCCGGCCCGGAGGGAGGAGCGGCTCATTTCGGCGTTTGGCTTCCGGGTTTGGGTGAACTTCGGGAATTCTCGGCGTGGTTGTCAGAACGGGTGACCAATCCAAGTCTCAGCTCCCAACGGATTCGGGCGGACGCCATCGATCTTCAGGAGGAGTGCCGGCGGCTGGGCGGATTGTTCATTATCCATCACGCCTTTACCCCTCATAAAGGTCTGTACGGAAACTGTGTGACTCACATGGCGGACATGGTGGACCCCGATGAGGTCGATGCCGTAGAGCTCGGCCTCAGCGCCGACACCGACATGGCGGATCGGATTTCGGAACTTCAGTCCTTCGCCTTTGTGAGCGATTCGGATGCACATTCCACCGGCCGGATTGCCCGGGAGTACAACCGATTTCGCCTCCGGGAACCGAGCTTCGAAGAGATTCGCCTCGCCCTCCACAGCCGGGATGGCCGGGCGGTGACGGGCAACTACGGCCTCGATCCATCTTTGGGCAAATACCACCGGACCGCTTGCCCCCGCTGTGGCACTGTGGCTTCGGATCCGCCCCCGGTGACCACATGCCCGGTGTGCGGCAATTCCCAGACGGTGATGGGGGTCCTGGATCGCCTCACCCAGGTGGCCGACCTCGACGAACCCCGGCACCCCCCCGGGCGTCCGCCCTATGTGCGTCAAGTGCCTCTGTCATTTATTCCGGGTCTCGGACCCAAACGCCGCTCGGCCCTCCTCAAGGCTTTCGGCAGTGAAATGGGGGTGCTCCACCGGGCCTCCCGGGAGGCCCTGGCGGAGGTGGTGGGTGAAGGGCTGGCTGATCTGGTGATCCGGGCCCGGGAAGGGCGATTGGCCCTGCGCACCGGCGGAGGTGGCCGGTACGGCGGGGTCGTTGTGTGACGGGTTTCCGGCGGCGGGCGTTCATAGCCGCTCCTTGTCCAGCATAAGTATGGAACATCTTGGACAAGGAGGGGGCAGAGGTGAAATCCCGATGGCGTCAAGCCGCCGATCTGCACCTTCAGACCCGCAGCGGGCTCTACCGGTTTGTGGCCGTGCTGTTTCTCGTGGGCGTTTTCTTTGGAGCGATCATCGAAGGATCCCTGGGTCCATCCCAAAAACAACTGCTCGCTGACGAAGTCGGCAGTTTTCTCACGATGCTCACGGCGGGTCAAGGAGCGGCGCCCGGGGACGTCGTGCGCCACGCGGCTGCGGTGAACCTGCGGTGGGTGGCATTCATTTGGATCTTTGGCCTGTCGATCATCGGGCTGCCCCTGATCGTCGGGATGGTTTTCCTAAAGGGATTCGTGATCGGGTTTTCAGTGGCATTTTTTGTCGAAAAATATGCCTGGCCGGGCTTTGTGGTTTCGATGGCGGGGATGTTGCCCCAGAATCTCCTCACCGTACCTGCTCTCATGGCTTGTGCCACGGCGGGCATCGCTTTCTCCCTGGAGCTGATCCGGGTCGGGTTTGCCCGCCAAGGCCGAGGGCAACTGGCGGACCATCTTCGCGGCTACTCCTTGCTGGTGATGATGATGGCGGGGGTTGCTCTCGTCGCCGCCGGAGTGGAGGGGCTGGTGTCCGCCCGATTGATGACCCTTGCGGTCAGCCGATTGATTCATTGAGTGCCGTTGGCAGGGAGGGGGCGGGAGAAAATGGCCAAACGCTTTACGGTTCGCAACGAATCTTTCGTTTGTGTGCACTGCGGCCTCGCCGTGGCTCCCCTTCCCGGGAGTTGCCGCAACCATTGCCCCCGTTGCCTGTGGTCTTTGCACGTGGACGAGCTCCCCGGGGACCGGGCGGCGGCCTGCGGGAGGCCGATGGAACCGGTGGCGGTGGAATACGACGGGAAGAAGGGCTATCGGGTGGTCCACCGGTGCCTCAGCTGCGGCCACATCTCCCGGAACAAGCTATTCTTTGAAGCCCGGGTGCAGCCGGACTCGCTGGAGGCGGCCTTGGCCTTGCTGCAAGGGAAAGTTTGACAGAGGAAAACCGGACGTCCTATAATGAAATCAGAGAGACGGACGGGGGGTGCAGGAGTGGAGGAGAGGCTTGCGGATCGGTTGCAGCAGATCAAAAAGCTCTTGCACGCCGAACAGCTAAAGTTGACCCCTCAACGGGAGGCCACGCTGAGGGTTCTCCTGGAGAATCAAGAAGCGCACCTCAGTGCTGAAGAGGTGTTTATGCTCGTCAAGCACAAAGCGCCGGACATTGGGCTGGCCACGGTGTATCGAACCCTTGAACTTTTAGTTGACCTGCGAATCATCGAGAAGTTGAATTTTGGTGACGGAGTGGCCCGGTACGAGTTTCGGGAAAGAGATCAGCCTCACCATCATCACCATCTGATTTGTCTGGATTGCGGCAAGGTGTCGGAGATCGAAGATCTTTTGGGGGATCTGGAACGGAGTATCGAAACGAGACACCGTTTTCGAATTGTGGACCACCGGGTCAGTTTTCTCGGATACTGTCGAGAATGTCAAGAGAAAACGAAGACCGAAGGAACCGCCCTCCCCTCGGTGGCCGAAGACAGGTAGCACGACTATCTGTCTTTTTGTTTGGCCCGGCGGGAGCCGGATGCCCGGACATAGGATACGTCGAGGCGGGGAAATCTGAGGATAAAGCAGCTATCGGGGGAGCCTTGCATGTTGAGAGGAGTGAAACGCCATGGTGATCGGCGTGCCGAAGGAGATCAAGAATAACGAGAATCGAGTGGCGATGACACCGGCCGGGGTGCACGCCTTGGTCGATGCGGGACATCGGGTTCTGGTGGAGGCCGGAGCCGGGGTGGGCAGCGGGTTTACCGATCGGGAGTACCAGAGCGTGGGGGCGGACATCGTACCCGAGGCTTCCGAGGTTTGGCAACAAGCGGAAATGATCGTGAAAGTCAAGGAACCCGAGCCGGGAGAGATTCAATTTTTCCGGGAGGGGCTCGTGATTTTTACATATCTTCACCTGGCGGCAGCCCCGGAATTGGCAAAGGCCCTGCAAGAAAAGGGGGTCACCGCCATCGCCTATGAAACGGTTCAATTGCCGAGCGGCGCCCTTCCCCTGCTGACGCCCATGAGTGAGGTCGCCGGGCGGATGTCGGTTCAGATTGGGGCCCAGTTTTTGGAGAAACCCAATGGGGGAAAGGGGGTACTCCTCGGCGGGGTGCCCGGCGTGCATCCGGCCCGGGTGGTGATCATCGGCGGTGGGACCGTGGGCACTCAAGCGGCGAAAATGGCGGTGGGCCTCGGTGCCGATGTGGTGATCCTCGATAAGAATCCCGAGCGACTCAGGCAGTTGGACGATCTGTTCGGCGGCCGGGTGACGACGGTGATGTCCAACGCCTACGCCATTGAACAGGAAGTGCGCCAAGCCGACCTTTTGATCGGCGCCGTGCTCATCCCCGGGGCTCGGGCGCCAAAATTGGTCACGGAAAGTATGGTCAAGAAGATGTCCCCGGGTTCGGTGATCGTCGACGTGGCCATCGACCAGGGGGGATCCATTGAAACGGTGGACCGGGTCACCACCCACAGCGATCCGACGTATGTCAAATACGGGGTCATCCATTATGCGGTGGCCAACATCCCCGGGGCGGTGCCGAGAACTTCGACCCTGGCTTTGACCGGCGCCACGCTTCCATACGTGGCCGCCTTGGCGAAGGAAGGGTATCGGGCGGCGGTGAATCGCGACCCGGTTTTGGCCAAGGGCGTGAATGTCGTGCACGGATGTGTCACCAACGCCGCTGTGGCCTCGGCGGTGGGGGTTCCCTACACGCCACTGGAGGAAGCCATTGCCCTGTAGCTGCCGGGGTGCCCGTGCAGAGGGTCGCAGCCTTAGGCGGCGAACGCCCCCGGGGGCGTTCGGGGGTGGCCGGGGGCTGAGGCGCCGGCGCGGCGGGCCGGGCGGGGCGGCATAGAACCTGGGGTCGGAGCATACAGTGCGGTGGGGGGATCAGCATGGGCCACCGTCAGCGGAGCCGGAGCGAAAGTTGGTGGTATTTCGGTACCGCCATCGCTCTGGCCTTTTTGCTGTTTCAGGCCTGGTTGTTGTGGAACGAGCAGCACCAGGCACGGAACCCGTATCGGGAACCCCGGGGGCCGGCGCTACGGGTCCAGGGGCCAGCAGCCCAGGAATTTTCCTGGGAGGCGGTTTGGCAGAGACTGCAAGAGTTTTACCGGGTGGGGGAGTGATCGGGAGGATTTACGACATGAATTGTAGAATATTTTCGAGGCACCGAATCGCACCATCCGATCGGGGTGGGATGGACGGGGGCCGATGGCATGAAGACGATGATTGAGCGATTTATTCGCTATTTGGCCATTGAAAAGGGGTTGGCGCCGAGCACGTTAGGGTCTTACCGGAGTGATCTGGAGGACTTTTCCGATTTCCTCAGGCGGACGGGGTGCGGGGATTGGCCGGAGACCGGGCGGCGACACATCGTGGCGTATTTGGCCCACCTGCAAAAGTTGGGCCGGGCGCCGGCCACCGTGTCTCGGCACATGGCTAGCCTGCGGTCGTTTTATCAATTTTTGTCCCGGGAGGGACTGATCGAGGTAGACCCCACCGGGCAGCTGGATTCCCCGAAAGCGGACAAGCGGCTGCCCCGGGTGTTGAACGTCGAAGAAGTCGAACGGCTCCTGGCGGCGCCCGAGGGATTGACCCCCATGGCCCTCCGGGACCGGGCGATGTTGGAGATGCTCTATGCCACGGGGGTTCGGGTCTCCGAACTTGTGTCCCTCAACGTGACGGACGTCAACCTGAACATGGGTTATGTGAAGTGTTACGGGAAAGGATCCAAAGAGCGGATTGTGCCTCTGGGATCGGCAGCCCTGGAGGCGGTCCATGCGTACCTGACCAGGGGGAGGGCTGGGTTATTGAAAAATGGGGATCCTGGTGCCCTCTTTGTCAATCACCAGGGCAAACGGTTAACCCGGCAGGGGTTTTGGAAGATTTTAAAGAAATATGCCCGGACGGCGGGCATTCAGAAGGCCATTACCCCCCACACACTGCGGCATTCCTTTGCCACCCATCTGTTGGAGAACGGCGCAGATCTGCGGGCGGTCCAGGAGATGCTCGGCCATGCGGATATCTCGACGACCCAGATCTACACCCATGTTACGCAAACCCGGCTTAAAGACGTGTACGAGCGCACCCATCCCCGGGCCTAGGCCGGGTGGGCCGAGGGCGGGGCGCCGTGGGAGGTCCGAGGCGGGAGAACCGAGGATCTAAAAGGCTGGGGAACGATTTCGGATAAAGGCAAAAGGCGAGGAGGGAGTGGCCGGGTTGCGATGGATATGGATCGTTTTGGACAGTTGCGGAATCGGCGCCGCACCGGATGCGGATCGGTACGGGGATGAGGCGGCCAATACCCTGGGTCATATCGCCCAGGCGGTGGGCGGCCTCCGGGTGCCCCATCTTGAGCGTTTAGGATTGGGGCGCTTGGTCGATTTGGGCCATCCGGCGGATCAGGAAGTTGTGGGTTGCTATGGAAAGATGAGGGAGCGCTCCGTGGGGAAAGATACCACGAACGGTCATTGGGAGTTTGTCGGGGTGGTGCTGGACCGCTCTTTGCCCGTTTATCCCCACGGATTTCCCCGGGAGATTATCGACCCTTTTGAGCAGGCCATCGGGCGAAAAATTCTCGGGAATCGACCGGCTTCGGGGACGGAGATCCTGAAAGAGCTCGGGGAGGAACATGTGCGCACGGGCCGCCCCATCGTGTACACGTCGGGGGACAGCGTTTTTCAGATCGCCGCCCACGAAGAAGTGATCCCCCCGGAGGAGCTCTACCACATGTGTGAGGTCGCCCGGGGATTGCTCCAGGGGGAACACGGTGTGGGGCGGGTGATCGCCCGGCCTTTCGTCGGCCAAAACGGGCGGTATGTCCGCACCGACCGCCGGCGGGATTACTCCTTGCGCTTCGGCCGGACGGTCCTCGATGAGTTGCACGATGCCGGGTGGCCGGTGGTGGGGATTGGCAAGATTCACGACATCTACGGTGGGGCGGGGATCGGCGAGGCGGTACATACCAAGGACAATATGGACGGGGTGGACCGAATTGTGCAGTGGGGGCGGCGGCTGGATCAAGGTCTGATCTATGGGAATCTGGTAGATTTTGATTCCCTGTACGGCCATCGGAACGATCCTATAGGCTTTGCCAGAGCGGTGGAAGCCTTCGATCGACGGATGCCGGAGATCCTCGATGCGCTCCGGTACGACGATGTGCTTATCATCACGGCGGACCACGGGTGTGACCCCACCACACCCGGTACCGATCACACCCGGGAGTGGGTGCCGCTGTTGGTGTGGGGACCGAGGCTGAAAACGGGGGTCGACCTTGGGGCGAGGGATACTTTTGCTGATATTGGCGCTACTTTGGCGGAAGCCTTTGGAGTTCCGGCGCCCCAGGTGGGGATGAGTTTTTGGAAAGAGGTGCGGGGATGAAGACGCAGTGGGTACGCGAGGTGGCGGAACGGCTGGAGCAGGGACTTGCAGAGAAGCCCCGGGTGGCGGTGATTCTGGGATCGGGTCTGGGAGGAGTGGCGGATCGGTTAGAGGCAAAACGGGTGGTGCCCTACGAAGAGATCCCGGAGTTTCCCGTTTCCACGGTGGTGGGCCACGCCGGGCGCTTGGTGTTTGGACGGCTGGGGGGCGTGCCGACGGCGGTGATGCAAGGACGGTTTCACCTTTATGAAGGATATACCCCGGAGCAGGTGGCCTTTCCGGTGCGGGTGCTGCGAACCCTCGGGGCGGAGATTTTAATCGTGACCAACGCCTCCGGGGGCGTGAATATAGGATTTCGTCCGGGAGACCTGATGTTGATTCGAGATCATTTGAACCTGACGGGGAAAAACCCTTTGGTGGGGCCCAACGACGATGAACTGGGCCCCCGGTTTCCCGACATGTCCGCGGCGTATGACCGGGAGTTGCTCGGTCTGGCTCGGCAGGTGGGCCGGGAGTTCAATCTCCCGTTGCAAGAAGGGGTGTATGCGGGCCTCCTCGGCCCAACCTTCGAGACTCCGGCGGAGATTCGCATGCTCCGCGTCTTGGGAGCCGACGCCGTGGGAATGTCGACGGTGACGGAGGTTATCGCCGCCCGCCACGTGGGAATGCGGGTGCTGGGGATCTCGTGTATCACCAACATGGCGGCGGGGATTCTCGATCAACCCCTGTCCCACGAAGAGGTGTTGGAGACCGGCCGGCGGATCGGCGCGCAGTTCAGCGGGCTCATTACCGAGATCGTGAGCCGACTGTAAGCCGGTTATAAAGCCGGAGGGAATCCGCGTCAATATCGGATAACCCTTCCCCCCCTGACACACACTAGATGCGCAAGGGCAGTGAAGGAGGGAGGAAGGGATGAACCTTCGCGCGGGAATGATCGGTCTGTGCGCCGCCGCGCTTTTTGCATCGCCTACGGTGGCCTCGGCCGAAGTCGGAGTCAAGGGGGCGGGGGTAGCGTTAGAGGCTCGGTCGGTCCCGGGCCTGGAGCCGACGACGGAGGCGGACGCCGGGAGCCCCGTGGCGGCCAAACGGCCGCGGGCGGAGACAAGCCCCAAGCTGGCGGAACACGCGGTTTCTGCTGTGCTCATGGACGCCGCCACCGGGACGGTCTTGATGGAGAAAAATAGCCACGAAAAACTGCCGCCTGCCAGTATCACGAAGATCATGACGATGCTGCTAACCGTCGAGGCGCTGGAACGGGGACAGGTGCAATTGAGCGACCGGATTCGCACCAGCGAACGGGCGGCCAGTATGGGCGGGTCGCAGATTTTTTTGGAACCTGGCGAAGAAATGACCTTGGACGATATGATGAAAGGCATTGCCGTGGCCTCGGCGAACGACGCCTCGGTGGCGGTGGCCGAATACTTGGCGGGTTCCGAAGCGGAGTTCGTGAGCCTGATGAACCGCCGGGCGGAAGAGCTCGGCATGCGGGACACCCATTTTGTCAATTGTAACGGTTTACCTGCGGAAGGCCACTATACGTCCGCTTATGATATTGCGATCATGTCCAGGGAGTTGTTGAAACACCCCCAGGTCCTCAGGTGGACGTCTTTGTACGAGGATTATTTGCGAAAAAATACCGATCGTCCTTTCTGGCTCGTGAACACGAATAAGCTGGTCCGCTTTTACCCCGGTGTAGACGGGCTAAAAACCGGGTTCACCGGGTCGGCCCGGTACTGTCTGAGCGCCACGGCGAAAAAAGGCGATTTTCGGGTGATCGCCGTGGTGATGGGAGAGCCGACCTCGAAACAGCGGAACGCCGAAGTGACGCAAATGCTGGACTGGGCCTTCGGGCAGTACCAATTCGTAAAGCTCTACGGCCCGGGGGATCCGGTGGGGCAGGTTCGGTTGGACAAAGGAGACCCGGAAAAAGCTCCGGTCACGGTGCGGCAAAGTGTGGGGGTTTTGCTTCGCCGAGGCGAATCGAAAACAGGGATTCGGGCCCGGGTCGTGGTTTCTCCCGGGGCGGCGCCGAAGAAAAAAGGGGCTTTGGTAGGCAAGGTGGTGGTTTATCGGGACGATCAGCCCGTGAGCGCAGCGCCCCTGTATCTGGCCAAAGATGTCCGTCGCGCGGGGTGGTGGGCGATGTTCGGGCGCACCTGCCGACATTGGTTGGGGGCGAGTGACTGATGAGGTGGGCGTGCACCCTGGGCGGGGCGGCCCCATGGCGGGCTGGGGTTGGCCATGCTCATGCCACTTCCCGTCTAAGGTTTTGGCAGGAAAATATTGCTTAGGATGAACAAGATCATTCCGATGAGGAAGATCGCAAAAGCGATCGATAAAAAAATAGATGCTGGACGGGGGTCCAAGGCAAAGGCCACCCGGGCCACGAACCCCGCGCCGGTGGCGATTCCGCCGATCCAAATCAAGGCGATGGATAGTTTGCGCACCACACGTCCCTCCTGTCTGTCTAACTTTCATCATAGCAGAGCGAGGGGGACAAGGCGACTCATAACCCCGGCTCGGCCCGCGTAGATGTGGATGGGGAGGGGAAGTAATGCGCATTCGAGTGGGTGTCGCCGGAACTGGACGGGGGAGGGAGGGGGATCATCGGTTCGGGATGGGCCATCGGGGAGAAACCCCGTCGGAGGGCCGCGGGGAGCGGAGTGGCGCCGTCGGCCCCCCTCCAGGGGGTGGGCCGAAGGTTCCGCAGTGTGGGAAAGGTGTCGGCACCGGGTCTCCTGATCCGATTTCCCGTCACCCCCTTGGTGCGAACGCTACGGGCAGCCGCGGGGACGGCGATGGGAATCGGGAAGGCCGGGGCGGATCCGGGGGGCCTGAGCGGGAAGGGGAAGCGACCCGAAGGGTGGCCGAAACCGCCGCCAGGATCGAGGAACCTCTTCGGACCTTGGCGGCTTATCTGGAGAGAGGGAATTTTGCCGAATATGTGTATATGGTGACCAGGCCATCCCGACTGATCTGGATCAATCTGATCAGCGGCCTGTCCCGGGGGGTGGGCATCGGGGTGGGGTTTACCCTGATTGCCGCGCTCCTTGTCTATCTCCTGCAGGCCCTGGCGGTGTACAACCTCCCGGTGATCGGCGGTTTTATCGCGGAACTCGTCAAAATCGTCCAGGCTCAGTTGCACACGCCCCGGGTGCCCTGAGCAGAGACCCCGCCCGGGGCAGGGGAGCGCGGTCCCCCGGGTCACAAGATCCCGCCCGGAAACATGTCCGGATTTCGGTGCGGACCCGGCCGGCCGGAAGGAAGGTGTTCCGGGCCGGGATTTTCTCTCCCCGGAACACGATTCACAGGGCCTTTTTGGACCTCGTAACGCAACCGGGAGGTCAGCCGGTGTTAAGGCGGTGCTGGTGACGAGAACCGGGCACCAACCCCGCGTGTTTCTCCGTGTATCGAAGCCACAGGGCGTTGACGAGGAGCAAAAAGCTGGTGGAAAAGAACACATAGTGAAACCCGAAATGGGCGGCGGTCTGACTGCCGAGCAGTGGCCCTCCGATGTTCCCCAGATATTGGGCGGATTGGTTGTATCCGAAAACCCGCCCGGCCATGGCCTCGGGGACGTTGCGTTTGATCAGGGAGTTGATCGAGGGCAACATTCCCGCCATACACACCCCGAGGAGCAACCGTAAACCGAGGAGCTCCCAGGGCGTGCGGACGTAGGCCTGGGGAATAAACACCAGGGCACCGACCAGAAGAGCCGCGAACAGAATTCGGTGCGGGCCCAACCGGTCGGAGATTCTGCCGAGCCACGAGGCGGTCATGGCGTTGGCGAACCCGGCCGCCGCGACCACGGCGCCGGAGATAAGGGCGATGTGTTCGGTGTTCCCCGCCAGTTGCGTCACGTAGACGGTGACGATGGGTTCAATGGACATGTTGGCCAACTGCAACATGAAGGTCGTCAGAAAAAGGGCCCAAAGGGTCCGCCGATTGGGGATCTGGGCCCAGAATCCTCCTTTGGCCTGCGGTGTCGATTTCGGCGGCGCAAAATGTTCTTTGGCAAAGATGAGGGTGATGAGAAAGGCGAGCATCATGAAGCCGCCGGTCACAAAAAAGACGTGCCGAAGCCCGATCGCTTCGGCGAGATACCCCCCGATGAGCGGCCCCATGAGGTTGCCGCCCACGGTGCCCGTGGACAGGGTTCCCAGGGCCCATCCGGAGTGTTCCTTCGGCGTCTGGGTGGCGATCAAGGTGATGGCCGCGGCGATGTACCCCGACACCGCCCCCATCAGCAGCCGCAGGCCCACCAGTTGGTAGACACTGGTCACGAATCCCATCGCCGTCATCACAATGGCCATCCCCAAGCTCGCCCGCAGAAGCATCAGTTTCCTCCCTCGGCGGTCGGCGAGGCGCCCCCAGATTGGCGAGACGATGGCTGACATGAGGAAGGTCGAGCCGAAGGCCATGCCCGCCCACTGTTCCACTTCCGCCGTGCTCTGGACGCCCAGTAGTTGAATGTACAGCGGAAGAAACGGGATGACCAAACTCATCCCGGCAGTGGTGGCAAAGGACCCGATCCATGCGATGAGAAGATTTCGTTTCCATAATATCATGGTTTTATCCCTTTCGTCCCACGAAACATTCACTTACGTTAATATTATTATAAAATCCTTGTCAAGATGAAAAAGGGCTCCTCCAGGGTGTCACCCCTTCTGCATGGTTCCGATCCCGGTCAGAAACACTAGCCCAAGAGGCAAGCCCCGCGGGGGACGCGGGAGAAAGGGGGAAACTCGTGGAGACGGAGGCGCTGCGCCAGCGGCTGGTACAAGAGGCGGCGGAGTTATCCGAGAGGCTGGGGCGAAATGGCGGGTTCGGCCTCGACCGGCCGATGAACGATTCCGTGGGGGAGCTCTCGGGCTACGACAATCATCCGGCCGATCTAGGCAGCGACATGTTCGAACGGGGCAAAGACATGGCGCTTCGGGAAGCGGGATTCCGCAGGCTCGATCAGGTTCAAGAGGCGCTGGCGAGGATCGACCGGGGGACTTACGGGGTGTGCGAGCGGTGCGGCCGCCCCATCGGGGAAGCCCGGTTGGAGGCCGATCCGGCGGTGGGTTTGTGTATGGGTTGCCAGCAGCGCGAGGACGATCGGGAAGGGGATGACAACAGGCCGGTGGAAGAGGCCTTTCTCGCTCCGGGGTTTGGGAGGACGTTTATGGACGGGCAGGACCAGACGGGGTACGACGGGGAGGATGCTTGGCAGGACGTGGCCTTCTATGGCACGTCCAGCGATGTGGTGAGAACCTTTAGCCCCCAGTCGGACGATGATGACGACGAGGGGTGAGGGTAGGTGAATGCCTGCCCGAAAGCGGCGTTGCGGCTGATCTCCGGCCTGTGATACACTGGGGGCGCTTAGGTATTGGACGGGGTGAAGCCATGTTTTATGTCGGGGCTTTTCTGGTCTGGCTGGTGGACTGGTTGACGAAGTACTGGGTGAGTCACAGCATGGAGCTGGGACAGACAATCCCGGTATGGCCCGGCGTGTTTCATATTACTTATCATGAAAATGCCGGGGCGGCTTTCAGCATGCTTCAGAATCAGCGCTGGTTGTTCGTGGCGGTTACTCTGGTGGTCATCGCCGGGATTCTGTCGGCCAAACGGCGGACCCGGCGCCGTTCCACCCGGATTGCTTTGGCGTTGTTGCTCGGGGGCGCGGTGGGGAATCTCTGGGACCGGCTGGTCATCGGGCGGGTTATCGATTTTCTCGATGTGCGGATCATTCATTTTCCCATTTTTAATGTGGCGGACAGCTGTATCACCATTGCCGTAGCGTGGATGGTGGTGGATGCCCTTTTGGCCGGTCGCACTGTGCATAAGGAGAAGGAATCGTGAAGGAAGAGGCTCAGGAGCGAGATACCCTCTGGTTTGTGGTGGACCCGGAGGAGGCCGGGGAACGATTGGATCGTTTCCTGGCTGAGCGGTTGGCGGATACGTCCCGGTCGCAGATTCAGGGATGGATTGACGAGGGGCGGGTGCGGGTCGGGGAGCGGCCGGTGAAGGCCAGCCACCGGGTGCGCCCGGGGGAAGACGTGCTGGTAGAGCCGCCGGAGCCCGAACCCTTGGAGCTTGTGCCCGAGCCCATACCTTTGAAGATCGTATTCGAGGACGAAGATGTGGTGGTGGTGGACAAACCCCGGGGGTTGGTGGTTCACCCGGCTCCGGGCCACTCCCGGGGCACGCTGGTTCACGGTCTTCTCGCCCACTGTGGGCGACTGTCGCGTTTGGGCGGGTTTTTGCGGCCGGGGATCGTGCACCGAATCGACCGGGACACGTCGGGTCTTTTGGTGGCGGCGAAAACGGACCTCGCCTATATGGGCTTGGCCAAGCAGTTTCACGACCACACTGTGGATCGGGAGTATCTCGCCTTGGTCCACGGGGTGGTTCCCCACGATCACGGAACGGTGGACGCCCCGGTGGGGCGCCATCCTCATCTTCGGCAGCAGATGGCAGTGGTGAGGGGCGGCCGGCCGGCGGTGACCCATTTTATCGTGATCGAGCGCTTTGCCCGGGCGACGCTGCTGCGGCTGCGCCTGGAGACCGGACGGACGCATCAAATTCGGGTGCACATGGAGTTCATCGGCTTTCCGGTGATCGGAGATCCGAAATACGGTCCCCGGCGTTCCCTGGGGATGAAGGGGCAGGCGCTTCACGCCGGTGTGCTCGGCTTTGATCACCCCCGCACCGGGGAGCGGGTGCGCTTCGAGTCGCCGTTGCCCGAAGATATGCTGGATCTCATCGCTGAACTCAGGGGTTGACGACGCGGAAAGCGCGCGGTATGATAGGCGAGAACAAGGATAGGCCTTCCTTGAAACAGGTCCCGCGAGGCCGGTAAGGAGGGGTGAGGCGGATTATTCACCTTTGCCGGCGGGCAAAGGTTTTTTTGTACCCGGGGGGTGGTGGCGGTGGCGGAGAAGGCGGTTATTCTCGATGCCCAGGCGGTGCGCCGGGCGCTGGTGCGGATCGCCCACGAAATTGTGGAACGAAATAAAGGCACAGAGGATGTGGTGTTGGTGGGGATCCGGACCCGGGGGGTTCACCTCGCCCAGCGGCTGAGCGCGATGATCGCTTCGTTTGAAGAAGGGACGGTGCCGGTGGGCTCTCTGGATGTGACCCACTATCGGGATGATCGGGAACGCTCGGGGGAGGCTCGCCGGGAACCCCGGATCCAAAGCGCCGACATTCCCGTCTCGGTGATTAACCGCCGGGTGGTGCTGGTGGATGATGTGTTGTACACCGGCCGCACCGTCCGGGCCGCCATGGATGCCCTGATCGATGTGGGTCGGCCGCGATCGATTCAGCTGGCGGTGCTCATCGACCGCGGCCACCGGGAGTTGCCGATTCGGCCGGATTATGTTGGCAAGAACGTCCCCACCTCCCGGGAGGAAACCGTGGCGGTGAGGCTTCAGGAGGTGGACGGAGTCGACCGCGTGGTCATCGAGGAGGCGGGGGACGGATCGGCCCGGCCGCCCGGCTGTTAGTGGACATTCTTGTTTTCAATCACAGTGATGAACACTCCCTTTAAAAACGGTCCCGCGAGGCCGGAAAGGGAGGGATTCGGCACCTGTAGGGGAGGATTCCCCGAGGAGCCGAGAACCTCTGCGCCGGCGCAGAGGTTTTTTTATGGCCATCGAGGAGGAATGACCATGGGACGGATCGTCGACGTTCAGGACCGGCTTCCCTTAGGCCGGGCGCTTCCCTTGAGCGCCCAGCATATGTTCGCCATGTTTGGCTCCACGGTGATGGTGCCTTTTCTGACCGGGCTCGACCCTTCGGTGGCCCTGTTCACCGGCGGGTTGGGAACCCTGTTGTACATTCTGCTGACCAAAGGCAAAATCCCCGCGTATCTCGGGTCCTCGTTCGCCTTCATCGCCCCGATCCTGGCGGTGTCCAAAGCCCAGGGGATGGGCGAGGCTCTCTTTGGGGCGGCGATGTCCGGGGTGGTGTACATCGCGGTGGCGCTTCTCATCGGGCGGTTCGGCACGGCGTGGCTGGAGAAACTCCTTCCTCCCATCGTGGTGGGACCCGTGGTGGTGGTGATCGGCTTGAGCCTGGCGGGAACAGCTGTATCCATGGCCGCCGAGGGGTATTTGGCGGCGGTCATCGCCCTGGCGGCGGCCATGGCGGCGATGGTCTTCTTCCGGGGATTCCTGAACGTGATTCCCATTTTGTTTGGCATCATCGTCGGTTATCTGTACAGCGCGGCGGCGGGCCAGGTGGACTGGCAGGTTGTGGCTCAGGCGCCCTGGTTTTCACTGCCGCATTTTGTCGCTCCAAAACCTTCGACCCTGGCGTTGTGGACGATCGCCCCGGTGGCTCTGGTGACCATCGCCGAGCACATCGGTCACCTGTTGGTGACGGAAAACATCGTCCGCAAGCCGCTCATGCGGGACCCCGGGCTGCATCGATCGCTCCTGGGCGACGGAGTCGCCACGGTGGTGGCCGGGCTCGTCGGCGGACCTCCCACCACGACCTACGGGGAGAACATCGGGGTCATGGCCATCACCCGGGTGTACAGCGTGTGGGTGATCGGAGGCGCGGCGGTGATTGCCATGCTGTTCGCCTTCGTCGGCAAACTGGGCGCCTTGGTGCACTCCATCCCCGTGCCGGTGATGGGTGGGATCAGCGTGCTATTGTTCGGGACGATCGCAGCAGCCGGGGTGCGGATGATGGTGGAGCACCGGGTAGATTTTTCCCGGCCGCGGAACTTGGCCATCGCCAGTGTCATCATGGTGCTCGGTGTGGGCGTGGTGGGGAACACGGTGCTGCACCTGGGCGGACTGGAGATCGGGGGGTTGGCTCTGGCCACCTTTGGCGGCATGATTCTCAACGCGATTTTTCCGGAGAGAAAAGACCGGGAGTCAGGCGATCGCCCGGGAAGTGAAGAGACCGGGGCGGATTTGGGGGCGTCCCGGGGAAAATCGGGGAAAGGTAAAGGCGAAGAGGGGGCGCTGGGCTGATGAGGCACGTGTTGGGAGCCAAACAATTTACCCGGCCTGAAGTCGAGGCGTTGTTTGAAACCTCCCGGACTTTCGAAGAGAAGGTGAAGGGCGGGCAGGTGTTGGACCGCCTTCGGGGGCGAATCATGGCGACGGTGTTTTTTGAGCCAAGCACCCGGACTCGATTGTCTTTTGAAGCGGCGATGCTGCGGCTGGGCGGTCAGGTGATCAGCACCGAGAACGCCGCGCAGTTCTCCTCGGCCATCAAAGGGGAAACCCTGGAAGACTCCATTCGCGTGATCGGCGCTTACGCCGATGTGATCGTGTTGCGCCACCACGAGGAGGGGGCGGCGGCCCGGGCGGCGGCCGTCTCCTCGGTTCCGGTGATTAATGCCGGGGACGGGCCCGGGGAGCACCCCACCCAGGCGCTCTTGGATTTGTACGCGATTTACCGGGAAAAGGGCCGGATGGACGGGCTGCGGGTGGCGATGGTGGGGGATTTGGCCTATGGCCGGACGGTGCATTCCCTGGCCTACCTGTTGTCCCTCTTCCGGGACATTCATATCGATTTTGTCTCACCGCCGGAGACGCCGGTGCCGGATCGCGTGCTGGCGTATCTCGATGAGCGGGGAACCTCCTGGTCCAGGGAGACGGATCTGGCCCGGGTGGCGGCCCAAGCGGACGTCCTGTACCAGACCCGGATTCAGAAGGAGCGGTTTCCTTCTATGGAAATGTATGAACGGGCCTATGGCCGGTATGTGTTGGATCCGTCGCTGCTCGCTCGGATGAGGGCGGACGCGGTGATCCTGCATCCCTTGCCCCGGGCGGGGGAGATTGATCCCGCCGTGGATGCGGATCCCCGGGCGGCGTATTTTCGCCAGGCCGCAGGGGGGCTGTACGTGCGCATGGCCTTGTTGTGCCAATGTCTCGAAGACGCGGGTGAAGCGTACCCGGAGGGATCGGAGGCGCTGTCGGTCCCAGCCATGGGGACCCTCAGCATCGCCGAAGGAGAAGGGACGGCAAAGGCACAGGTTAAGGGGGGAACGCCGGCGTGAAACACGGAGAGCGAAAGGCGTATCTACTGCTCGAAGATGGGACGGCCTTTGAAGGGAAAGGTTTTGGGGCTGCGGCCATCTCGGTGGGCGAGGTGGTGTTCACCACGGGCATGACGGGCTATCAGGAGACGTTGACAGATCCTTCTTATTACAGACAGATTGTGACCTTTACCTACCCCTTGATCGGAAACTACGGCCTGGCGCCGGGGGTCGAACAGTCCTGGCAAGTCCGGGCTTTCGGGGTGGTGGTCCGGGAGGCGGCGCCCACTCCGAGCCACCGGCGATCGGTGGAGACGTTGGACGAATACCTGCGGCGGCACGGGGTCCCGGGGATTGAGGGAATCGACACCCGGAGCCTTGTCCGGCACATCCGGCGCGAAGGGACAATGAAAGGAGCACTCGTATCCACGGGGCCCGGGGAGGGTTTGCCGGATAAAGCAGCGCTCTGGGCGCACCTGGAGCAGCCGATCCCCCGGGATCACGTGGCCCAGGTGACCGCCCGGGCCCCGTATCGGATACCCGGACAGGGCAAGAGGGTGGTCTTGGTGGATTATGGGTTGAAGCACGGCATGTTGGAATCCCTCCGGTACCGGAACTGCGACATCTATGTTGTTCCGGCCTGGACACCCGCTTCGGAGATCCTCGCCCTCCGGCCCCAAGGGGTGGTCCTCTCCAACGGTCCGGGAGATCCCCAGGATATTCCCGAGGCGGCGGAAACGGTACGGGAACTTCTCGGGCGGGTGCCGCTTTTTGGGATTTGTCTCGGCCATCAAGTTTTTGCCCTGGCCTGCGGCGGGAGGACTGAGAAAATGTCCTTCGGCCACCGGGGCTGCAATCATCCGGTGAAAGATCTGACCACAGGGCGAGTGATGATCACCTCCCAGAATCACGGTTACGTCGTCTCCCGGGAGGGACTTCCAGAGGATTTGGAGGTTACCCATGTGAACCAAAATGACGGAACGGTGGAAGGGTTGCGCCACCGGCACCTCCCGGCCTTTTCCGTTCAATTTCATCCCGAGGCCCGTCCGGGGCCCGACGATGCGGCGGAGCTGTTCGACCGGTTTCTGGAAGAGATCGACAACGCGGAGGCCGGGGTGGAGGAGGGGCGAGTTTATGCCTAAACGAAATGATCTTCACAAAATCCTCGTCATCGGCTCGGGCCCGATCGTGATCGGCCAGGCGGCGGAGTTCGACTATGCCGGCACCCAGGCCTGTCGGGCGCTTAAAGAAGAAGGTTACGAAGTGGTGTTGGTCAACAGTAACCCCGCCACCATCATGACCGATCCCCATATGGCGGATCGGGTTTACATCGAGCCCCTCACTCCGGAAACGGTGGAGGCGGTGGCCCGGCGGGAGAGGCCTGACGGACTTCTCGCCACCTTGGGGGGGCAGACCGGGCTGAATTTGGCCGTGGAGTTGGCCCGGAGAGGGGTGCTGGAGGAGCTTTGCATCGAGCTTTTGGGGACGCCCCTGCACGCCATCGAGCGGGCGGAGGACCGGGAGCAATTCCGAAAGCTGATGGCAGAGATCGGCGAACCCGTGCCCGAGAGCGCCATTGTCACCGAGGTGGAAGAAGCGCTTCAGTTTGCAGACCGGATCGGTTATCCGGTGATCGTGCGCCCGGCTTATACCCTGGGAGGGACCGGGGGCGGCCTGGCGGCCGGCCCGGAGGAACTAGCCGAGGTGGCCGCCCTGGGGCTGGAGGCGAGCCCGATCCGGCAGATTCTGGTCGAACGGAGCGTGGCCGGGTTCAAAGAGATCGAATACGAAGTGATGCGGGACGGCCGGGATACGTGCATCGTGGTGTGCAACATGGAGAACGTGGATCCGGTGGGGATCCACACCGGGGACAGTATCGTCGTCGCCCCGAGCCAGACGCTCTCAGACCAGGACTATCAACTGTTGCGCAGCGCCTCGTTGCGGATTATCCGGGCGTTGGGGATCGAGGGCGGCTGCAACGTGCAATTCGCCTTGGATCCGGCGAGCGACCGGTACTATGTCATCGAGGTCAACCCCAGGGTCAGCCGGTCCAGCGCCCTGGCCTCGAAAGCCACCGGCTACCCCATCGCCCGGGTGGCCGCCCGCATCGCGGTGGGGTATTTTCTCGACGAAATCGTCAATCCGGTCACCGGCCGCACCTACGCCTCGTTTGAGCCGGCCCTGGATTATGTGGTCACGAAAATTCCCCGTTGGCCATTTGACAAATTCAGCACGGCCAACCGGCGGTTGGGCACTCAGATGAAATCCACCGGTGAGGTGATGGCCATCGGGCGCACCTTTGAGGCCTCGCTTCTCAAAGCCATCCGTTCCCTGGAGATCGGCGTGGACGCTCTGGATCTGCCCGGGAGCGGGGAACTGGGGGACGAAGACCTGCGGCGGCGCCTGGCCGAAGCGGATGATGAGCGGATTTTCCTGGTGGCGGAGTCCATGCGCCGGGGGTGGGAGGACGATGAGATCCACCGGCTCACGGGGATCGACCTGTTCTTCCTCGATAAAATCCGCAACATCGTCGCCATGGAGGCGGAACTCGCCGAGCGGTTGACGGAAGATCGGCTGCGGCAGGCCAAGGTGCTTGGTTTGCCGGACACCGCCATCGCCCGTTTGGCGGGGGTCCCCCTTTCGAACGTGGAGGGGTGGCGGCGGGATCTCCATCTCTATCCATCTTACAAAATCGTCGATACCTGCGGGGCGGAGTTTGAGGCGGAGACGCCCTACTATTACTCTTCCTGGGAAAGGGAGGATGAAGCCCCGGGGGCCACGGGCCGGGCGGTGGTGGTTTTGGGGTCGGGCCCGATCCGCATCGGGCAAGGGATCGAATTCGATTACTGCTCGGTCCACGCGGTGTGGGCGTTGCAAAAAGCGGGGTATGAGGCGGTGATCGTCAACAACAACCCCGAAACGGTCTCGACAGATTTTAACACCGCAGACCGGCTGTATTTTGAGCCGCTGCACGTGGAAGACGTGATGCACGTCATCCGCCGGGAAAATCCGGTGGGGGTGCTGGTGCAGTTCGGGGGCCAGACGGCGATCAACCTGGCGGCCGCCCTGGCGGCGCGGGGGGTGCGGATTCTCGGGACGGATCTCGAGCAGATCGACCGGGCCGAGGACCGGGAAAAATTCGACGAGCTGTTGGCCGACCTCGGGCTGTCCCGACCCCGGGGCCGCACCGCCTGGAGCCTGGAGGAGGCCCGCCGGGCGGCGCAGGATCTCGGTTATCCGCTGTTGGTTCGCCCCTCCTACGTGCTGGGCGGGCGGGCGATGCAGATCGTGGACCAGCCCGAGGAGCTGGAGGGGTATCTCCGGGAGGCCTTTGAGGCGGGTCCGGACCGCCCGGTGTGGATCGACCGCTACATCCAGGGCACCGAGGTGGAGGTGGACGCCGTCTGCGACGGGGAGGATGTCCTGATCCCCGGCATTATGGAACATATCGAGCGGGCCGGGGTTCACTCCGGGGACTCCATCGCCGTCTATCCGGCCAAATCCCTCTCTCCGGCGATGAAGGCGCGGATTGTGGACGCCACCGAGCGCATCGCCCGGGCCCTGGAGGTCAAAGGGCTGATCAACATCCAGTTCGTCATCCGAAATGACGAATTGTACGTGCTGGAGGTCAACCCCCGCTCTTCCCGGACGGTGCCCTTTTTGAGCAAGGTGACCGGCGTCCCCATGGTGGAGGCGGCGGTGCGATCCATCCTGGGCGAGTCTCTCCGCGCCCAGGGCCATCGCCCGGGACTCGTGCCCGAGCGCCAGGAGACGGCGGTGAAAGTGCCGGTCTTCTCCTTTGCCAAGCTCCGCCGGGTGGACGTGACCCTGGGGCCGGAGATGAAATCCACCGGCGAAGTGATGGGCCGGGATGTCTCTTTTGCCCGGGCGCTGTACAAAGGGTTGGCCGGTGCCGGGATTCGCGTGCCCATGGGCGGCAGGGTCGTGGCCACCGTCGCAGACAAGGACAAGGAAGAGGCGTGGCCGATTCTGCGCCGGCTCTCGGAGTTGGGGTTCACGTTGATTGCGACCAAGGGCACTGCGGACTTTCTGGAGCGCCGTGGGGTGGCGGTGAACCGGGTGCGCAAAGTGGAGGAGGGGTCTCCCAGTATCCTCGACGTGGTGCGGGACGGGGCGGATCTGGTGATCAACACCATGACCCGGGGACGCGAGCCGCGCCGGGACGGATTCCGGATCCGCCGGGAAGCGGTGGAGCGGGGGATTCCCTGTTTAACGTCTCTCGACACGGCCCGGGCATTGGTGGAGGTGCTGGAGTCCTTGCGGGTGGCGGTGGAGCCCCTCCCGGCGGGGTCCGGCGAAGACACTGTCCGCCCCGGTCCGGGTGCTCGAGCGGGGGAATGCGGACTTGAGGTTGAGGCAGAGGCCGACCAGGTGCCGGTGACCGGCGGGGCGCCGGGGGTGGCCGATGGATCCGAGACCGCGGGAGACAGGGGGTGAGGGCCGAGTGATTGTCCAGGTGGTGGAACAGGAGCGCCTGACCCGGGATGTGTTTCGCCTTTGGATAGAAATGGAGCAAGACACTCCCTGGTCTCCGGGGCAGTTTTTTCACGTCCGGGTGGGAGAGGGGCTCGATCATGTCCTTCGGCGACCGATCAGCCTGAGCGAAGCGGTAGCAGACCGGCGATTCGCCCTGGTGTACCGGGTGGTGGGGGCGGGCACCCGGTGGCTCGCCGGGCGCCGGCCCGGATCCGCCCTGGATGTCCTGGGGCCGCTGGGGCGGGGCTTTCCCCTTCACCCGGGAGATGGTCGGGTATTGGTGATTGGCGGCGGGGTTGGGGTCCCTCCCCTGATCCAACTGGCCCGGGAAGTCCGCCGCCGGGGGGTCGAGGTGGCGGCGGTGATCGGCTTTCGGGAAGCCCGGGATGTGATGCTGGTGGATGAGCTGGCCGCCCTGGGGCCGGTGCGTCTCCTCACCGAAGACGGAAGCGCCGGGATGCCCGGCAGGGTCACCGATGCCCTGGAGGAGGATCTTCTTCGGGGAGCCGATCGCTTTTACGCCTGTGGCCCGAGTCCCATGCTTCAGGCGGTGCAAGGGAAGCTGTCGGGTCATCTCCCCGGCTATTTGTCTCTCGAGGAGCGGATGGGCTGCGGAATAGGGGTGTGCATGGGCTGCGTTCACCCCCTTCGGAGGGCGGACGGGTCCCTGGTGTACCGCCGGGTGTGTGCCGACGGGCCGGTCTTTCCCGCCGAGGAGGTGGCATTTTCGTGATGGATGTCGATCTTTCGGTGGAATTGGCGGGAATCCGACTTCACAATCCGGTGATGCCCGCCTCGGGGTGTTTTTCTTATGGCCGGGAAATGTCCCGGTGGTACGATCTGTCGCGCCTCGGGGCCATCGTGGTCAAGGGGACGACCCTGGAGCCAAGGCCGGGAAATCCCACCCCCCGGGTGGCGGAGACCCCGTCGGGGATGCTGAACGCCATTGGGTTGCAAAATCCCGGGGTGGATCGGGTGATCACCGACGAGTTGCCCGCCCTGCGGCATTACGGAGTGCCGGTCATCGTCAATGTCGCCGGATCGGTGGTGGAGGAGTACGTCGAGACCGCCCGGCGGCTCTCGCGCTCTCGGGACGTTGCGGGGCTGGAACTGAACATTTCGTGCCCCAATGTCCGGTGTGGAGGGATGCATTTTGGCACCGACCCGGACATGGCGGCGGAGGTGACGGCGGCGGTGAAAGCGGTGAGCCGGGTTCCGGTGTTTGTGAAACTTTCCCCCAACGTCACGGACATCGTTGCGCTGGCCCAGGCTGTGGAGCGGGCCGGGGCAGACGGGCTGTCGATGATCAACACTTTGGTGGGGATGCGCATCGATATCGAACGGCGGCGTCCAATCCTGGCCAATTTTTTCGGGGGGTTGTCGGGGCCGGCTATTAAACCCGTGGCTTTACGAATGATCTACGAAGTGAGCCGGGTCGTCCGGATTCCCATCATCGGCATGGGGGGCATCACCAGCGGAGAAGACGCGGTGGAATTTTTCATGGCCGGGGCGAGCGCCGTAGCGGTGGGCACGGCCAATTTTATCAAACCCACGGCGTGCGTGGATATTCTCGACGAGTTGGCCGCGTGGTGTCGGAACCACGGAGTCCGGGCGGTGCGAGAGTTGATCGGAGCGGCGCAGAAGGGGTGGAATCAGTGAATCCCGCATCTCTAAAGGAACGAATCTATGTGGCCCTCGATGTGAATACCCGGGAGCGGGCGCTGGAAGTGGTCCGGGCGGTGTCCCCGGTTCTTTCCAGTTTCAAAGTGGGGATGGAGTTGTTTTATTTTTTTGGTCCCGACATTCTCCGAGAACTTCGGGCGGCGGGGGCGCAGCGGATTTTTCTCGATCTCAAATTGCACGATATTCCCAATACCGTCGCCCGGGCCGCGGCGGTGCTCACCAAGTCCGGGGTGGACATGATGACCGTCCACGCCTCGGGAGGGAGCAGGATGATGGAAACGGTGCTCCGGGCTGTGGCTGACCAGGCGGCGGCGGAGGGGATCCCCCGACCCCGGGTGGTGGCGGTGACCCAGTTGACGAGCACCGACCAAAAAATGTTGAATGAAGAGCTCGGGATTCCGGGGTCAATGACCGAAGTGGTTCAGCAGTACGCCCGGCTGGCGCAACAGTCCGGACTGGACGGGGTGGTGGCGTCGGCGGAGGAAGTGCCGCTGATCCGGGAGGTGTGCGGGCCGGATTTCCTCACGGTGGTTCCGGGTATTCGCCCGGCGTTTTACCAAGCTGAGGGGGACGACCAGCGCCGGGTGGCCACGCCCCGGGAGGCTTTGGAGCGGGGGGCGGGATGTCTGGTGATCGGGCGGCCCATCTTGCGCAGCCCGGACTGGAGGGAGGCGGCGGAGGCGGTGCTGGCGGAGTGCGCGGAAGGGAGCAGATTGTGAAGATGGATCGGAGGCATGTGCGGGTGGTGGCCGGAAAATTGTAGCGCTAGCGCCCCGCCAGGGTTGCCGAGGAAAGGCGGTGGACGCCACTGACCCGCGGCAAAAGGTCCCGGTCATGCCGAGGGATAACCCTGCTTTAGGAAAAGACCTCTTGTCCGGACTGACGAAATGGCAAGGGGTCTTTTCGTCTTTCCGACCAAAAGACGGACTCTTTCCTCCAGATTTATGATGAAAGGGAAAGAGAGGGAGGTCCAGTGGCGTCTGTAGAGCGGCTATGGCGAGATTTGATGGAACTGGCCACCATCGGGGCCGGGGCCGGTCGGGGCATCACCCGATTGGCTTTTTCCCAAGATGATCTTCGGGCGAAGATGTGGGTGATCGAGCGGTTTAAACAGGCCGGGCTTCAGGTTCATCAGGACTCTTTCGGGAATGTATTTGCCCGGCGCCCCGGGCGAGTGGCGGGGCCCGCCGTTGCGGTGGGATCCCACTTGGATACGGTGGTGGCCGGCGGAAAATTCGATGGAGCCTTGGGAGTTCTGGCGGCGCTGGAGGTTGCCCGATCATGGAACGAGTCCGGGCTGGAAACTGAATTGCCTTTGGAGATTGTGGTGTTTGCAGCGGAGGAGTCCGCCCGGTTCGGCGTCTCGACCCTTGGCAGTCGCGCCGTGACCGGACAACTGAACGGGGGCGATTTGGATACAATCAGCGACCGGAACGGAGTCCCGCTCAGTCGAGCCTTGGAACAGGCGGGGTTTGATCCTCGGAGCGTTGCGAGTTGCGTGCTTCCCCCGGGAAAGTACGCTTGTTTTGTAGAGCTTCATATTGAACAAGGGCCGGAGTTGGAGCGGCTTGGGGTCCCGGTGGGATTGGTCACGGGGATTGCTGCTCCCACGCGGTTTCGGGTGACGATAGAAGGCACGGCCCTTCATTCGGGAACGGTGCCCATGGGCCGGCGCCGGGATGCCTTGGTGGCCGCCGCGCAATTGGTGGAGGCGGTGGAGGCGATTGCTCTTTCCGAACGAGACCACTGGCTGGTGGGAACGGTAGCGTCTGTGGACGTGTTTCCCGGGAGCACCAATACCATCCCGGGCCGGGTGGAAATGCGGGGCGAGTTCCGAAGTACTTCGAGGGAGGTCAAAGACCGGGCCATGGATCGTTTCCTCACGTATTGTGAGGAAGTCCGTCAGACCCGGGGTGTTACTGTGGAGGTCTCGATTGTGCAGCGAGATGACCCGACGGTGATGCACGAAGGATTGATTGAAGAGCTAGAGCGCACATGTCGCGAACTCGAAGTCCCGTACCACCGCATGCCAAGCGGGGCCGGCCACGATGCCATGAACATGGGGAAAATCTGTCCGGCAGCGATAATCTTCGTGCCCTCCCGGGGTGGAGTCAGTCATCACCCGGACGAATGGACCGACCAAAAAGATCTCGCCCCAGGCTTGGCTGTGCTCGATCGGTTTTTGACCCGCTTGACCGGGGCGGCCGTGGCGAAGCGGCCCGGGATCGCCGATCTTGGCGATGTCACCGTAGGCGGGCGAACGGATGGACACGCCATCCATTCGGATGGGGGATTGACATGAGCGCGGACCTGCACCAGGGCCGGATTGTCCTGAATGAATGGGTGGGGCGTCGATACAAACACATGGTGGTGGAGGCTCCGGATGCGGTGGTGGCTGTACCGGGACAATTCTTTCACCTTCGATTATCATCCCAGTGGGATCCCCTCTTGCGCCGACCGATGAGCATCTATGGAATCGACGAGGACCGCGGGTGGGTAGAGTTCTTATACCATGTGCGGGGGCGGGGGACCGCTCTGTTGGCCGGGTTGGTCCCGGGAGATACCCTTGACTTACTTGGCCCTTTAGGGAGAGGATTCTCGCTGGACTCCGCGTGGAGGGGCATTTTGCTCGTGGGGCGGGGCGCGGGATTGGCGACCCTTGCTCCCCTGGCGGAGCAAGCTGTTCAATCCGGGATGGACGTTTTCGCCATTTTGAGTGCGAGAACTCCTGATCGACTCGTGTCCGTCGATCGGCTGCACGAGCTAGGGGCCCGGGTGGCCACGGTGACGGATGTCGAGGGCACCAGCGAGGTACACGTGGTGGAAAGCATGGTCCGCGAGATCCTACATCGGGAGTCGGTGGACGCGGTCTTCACTTGTGGATCCCGGCGATTGACCAAGCTGATGCAACGTCTTGCCGACACGCATGGGATACCCGGGCAAGTTGCCCTCGAGGAAAACATGGGATGCGGCCTGGGCATGTGTTACTGCTGTGTCAAACCTTTTTTCAGAGAAGGACGGGTGTATCCCCTTCGCGTCTGCCGGGAAGGCCCGGTGTTTTCCCTTGCCGAGGTGATCGTGGATGAGCTCTGATCGTTTGAGTGTGCAGGTTGGTCCCCTTCGTCTCAAGAATCCGGTTATGCCGGCATCCGGTACCTTTTCTCCAGATTTGGCCGAATGGATCGATTTTGATCAATTGGGGGCGCTGGTCACCAAGAGTGTGACTTGGTATCCCAGGGCGGGTAACCCCGGCCCCCGCTGTATCGAGACGCCCGCCGGCATGTTGAATGCGGTGGGCATCCAAAACAAAGGAGTAGAAAATTTTATAATCGATCAGCTTCCCGTTTATCGCCGATGGAAGACTCCTTTGGTGGTGAGCATCTCGGGGGAAAGTCCGGAAGGGTATGCCCGTTTGGCCCACCGTCTCACCGTTCCTGGCGTTCAGACCATCGAGGTGAATATTTCATGTCCCAATCTTGAAGTGGGAGGCTGGTCTCCGGCCATGGAAGCCGACGGGACGTATCGGACCATACGGGCGGTGCGGGAGGCCACAGATCTTCCAATATGGGCCAAATTAACGCCAAATACCGGGGATATGGTGTCGGTTGCCCGGGCGGCCCAGGAGGCCGGGGCGGACGCCTTGGTGGTGGCGAATACGCTGATTGGTATGGCGATCGACCCGCATACCAAGAGACCGAAGCTCGGCAATGTCACGGGAGGGTTGTCCGGCCCGGCGGTGAAA
Source organism: Kyrpidia sp. (assembly GCF_023512215.1). NCBI lineage: Bacteria > Bacillati > Bacillota > Bacilli > Caryophanales > Alicyclobacillaceae > Kyrpidia > Kyrpidia sp. Next base: position 66,227 of record NZ_JAILZZ010000011.1, read on the forward strand.
CCCATTGTTCTTCGCATGGTGTACCAAATTTATCCGCACGTGAACATTCCCATCATCGGGTGTGGGGGCATCTCTAGGGTGGACGATGTCCTGGAGTATCTGCTTGCGGGCGCCCGGGCCGTTCAGGTGGGGACATATAATTTTGTCAACCCACGCGGCATGACGGAAATCATCCGTGACCTCGACGAGTACGTCGAACGGGAAGGGCTCAAATCGATCACCGAAATTGTCGGTCAGGCCAATAAGGGACGGATTTTCAGCGCCAGTTGCAGTTGCAGTCGATCTTCAGAGTCGTAAGGGTTGAGACCGGTCAAGGTCTCTACGCGCCCGAGGCGATACTTTAGGGTATTGACGTGAATAAACAAAGCCTGGGAGGTGGACGTGAGGCTCCCGTTGTGGGCGAAATACGCTTCCAACGTCTCGATCAGGTTCGTATGGTTTTTTTGATCGTAATCCTCCAGGCGACCGACGGTATCCCGGTAAAATCCCGACATCTCTTCTGGATTAAAACCGGTCAGGAGGCGGTAGATACCCAGATCCCAGAATGTGGTGATACGGCGCCGGGCTCGACCGTCGGCGCCGAAGGAGGAGGCCTGGCAGGCCTCCCGGTACGCCACAGGGATTCCTTGCACACCGGGGTAAATGCGGCCGAGTCCCGCAACAAGATCAAACTCCGTCCAGTGTTTTTGGATATCCTGAAGCAAATTGGACAGGAATGATTCGTTGGATGAGTCGACTTTTTTCTCTTCCTGGGAATCCTGTTGTGGGACATTTGTCACGGGTAATAGAAGAATGACCCGATTGCCTCGAACCCCTACCGCCGCCCCAGATACCCGTTGCTGAACGGCATCCTCAATCTGTCGCGCCAACTCCGACAAGAGACGTCCCTGAATGTCCCCCTCGCTTGACCGATCTCGCATGCTTTTCGCGGACGTCTCGGACTCCCGAGGGAGCAAGCTGATCACGGCTACACAAAAGTCTTGATCCAAGTTCCATCGAAACACTCGCCCCCTGGAGATCAATTCGTCGGGGTCACCGCGACCAGCGAGAACATCTCCCAAAAATTCACTCTTGTAGCGTTGCTCGACTTCCATGGCGGTTTTTTGTTTCATGAGTTCTAGAGCCACTAGGGCTGATGCCCGCTCCAGCAACATGTAATCCCGTTCTTCTATATGTCCTTCTTGCGGCCACAGGGTGAGGCAACCCTCTAGGATTCCGTGCAAAACCAAGGGGGCGGCAATGCACTCCATTGTTTCTTGGTCCAAATCGCGTTGGATGGGGGTGAGCCGTGCAATCTCCCGAAGTGTATGTTTATCCTCTGCAGATAACGGCGATATCTTCCGGCTTTCCAGGCGACCGTACCAACGGATGGCGTCATTTTCAAAGGTGAGGGGTTGACGAAGCACCGAGGCCAAGGACCTCAAGAGAAGATCCAGTCCTGCTCCACTAAACGCGATCTCGGTTAGCCAACGCATATCTCGTTCCAAGTCGACGAAAGACGTTGAATTATCCCTGAGCAGTTCGCGCATTAACGGGTTCATGATGTCGAGATACGTGATGTCTCGGGGGATCTCCAACAGGGGGAATCCGGCTTGGTCCGCTTCTTCCACCATCTCCGGCGGGACAGAGTCCACATAGCGCCGGGTTTTGACCGCCAAGGCGCAGGCACCCCGGTCCGCTAAATCCCGGATCAGCCGACGTCGGGCAGCTGGATCGTTTCGCAGTGCATACAGACTGGTCAATAGCAGATCATCGCCCTTGAGCCACTCGGTGATATCAGGGACTTCCATGACGGTGACGTGGCGAAGGGGCCGGTCCAACCCTCGGGCGCCTGCCACCACCCGGCACAGTCGAAGGCCTTCGCAATGAAGTGCTTCGCGCAGGGTGAAGGACAACCGAATCGCCTCCTTACGCCAGACATCATACCACAAAGTGGACCTTTCGGCGCTGCGGGGGCCATATGGGTATCCCCGCCGTTCACGAATCAGTTCTTGGGGGAACGCTATACTGGGGAGGCCACCTTTGCACAGGCCCCGTTCGCTCTTTGCGATCTACATGCTTGGTCAGGTATACTCCGTTGGCGGGCACTATCTGCGGCGAAGCCGTTGTCGGCTCCGTGTGGATTGTTGATGACCGACAAAGAGCAGGCAATGGTTTTGGCCGATCGTCCAACAGACAAAGCGGGGTGTAGCGGCTATATTCATGGTAAGTAAAAAAACATAACAAAGCGGTAACAGATCGGAGGGAGGATTCGTGGGAGTTTCGGCATCGGGTGTACAGGTTCCAAAGGCCGGGATGGAACCGGAGCAAAAAAACCGGGTTACACCGTATCACTGGAAGGTGTTGTGGTCGTCTGCAATCGGTTATGCGATGGACGGTCTGGATCTGATGATCCTTTCGATGGTTTTATCCGCCATGATCAGTGATCTTCATTTAACAACCGCCCAGGCCGGGGGGATCGCCACCGTAACTTTGTTCGGGGCCGTCATCGGCGGGATTGGCTTTGGAATACTCGCCGACGCCGTGGGTCGGGTGCGGACTTTCACGTGGTCAATTGTTATCTTCGCCGTTTTCACCGGGCTCACGGCATTCGCGACGAACCTGACCTGGGTGAACGTGTTCCGGTTCATTGCGGGCCTGGGGCTCGGTGGAGAATTTGGGATAGGGATGACCTTGGTGACTGAAACCTGGCCGGCGCGGTACCGGGCCCGGGCCACTTCCGGGGTAGCTCTCGGTTTTCAGGTAGGGGTAGTGCTGGCGATCCTGACATCATTGTGGATCCAACCGCTGTTCGGGTGGCGGGGCGTGTTCTTCGTCGGTATCATTCCGGCGTTATTCGCGGCTTGGGCGAGGCGGAGTCTCAAGGAGCCAGACTTGTGGCAGCAACGGACCCAAGGTGCGCGTTCGGTCCCTTTGTCGCTTTTGTTCAACACCCCCCGAGCGGCGGCCTCCACGGTGGGGTTAACGATTCTTTGCAGTGTGCAAAATTTCGGATACTATGGGATCATGACTTGGGTGCCGACGATGTTGGCCAAGCAACTCGGGTTTTCGTTTAATAAGTCCGGCGTATGGACGATTGTGACCGTGGTGGGGATGATGATCGGCATTGTCGTATTCGGCTGGCTGGCAGACCGATGGGGACGCAGACCGTCTTTCATTCTGTTTCAGTTGGCCTCGGCGGCGGCGGTGTGGCTGTACACACATCAGACCATTCCGGTGGCGCTGCTGATCGGCGGGGCGATCATGGGGTTCTTCGTCAATGGAATGATGGCCGGGTACGGTGCCCTCATCGCCGAGAGTTATCCTACAGAAGTACGATCGACGGCGGAAAATGTTACATTTAATGTGGGACGAGCCATTGGGGGGCTGGCGCCGTTCGTCATCGGTTATCTGGCGTTGCACCAGTCCTTGAGTTCGGCGATCGGGGTGATCTCCGGGGTGTATGTTGTCGCGGCGTTGACCACTCTGTTGTTGATTCAAGAGCGAAAAGGAGCCGAGCTAACGTGACCGGTTTGGCATAAGGGGGTTTGGACAGGATGTTTGATCTGATTCTTCGGGGCGGGCAGATTGTGACGCCCCGGGAAACGTACCGGGGAGATATCGGGGTTGTCGACGGCAAAATCGCCGCAGTCGGGATGCTGGAAGGCGCCGAGGCCGGGCGGGTGTATGATGCCACCGGGCGGTTTGTGCTCCCGGGCCTCATCGACGAACACGTACACAGCCGGGACCCCGGACTCACCCACAAGGAGGATTTTGCTCACTCCACCCGGGCGGCGGCGGCCGGCGGGATCACCACGATTCTGGAGATGCCCAACTGCGTACCACCTGTGAGGGACGCGGATCATTTTTACCGTCGGGTGGAGGAAATCGCTCCCAAAGCCCACGTGGATTATGGGCTTTACGGGATTGTGTTGGGGGACGAGAACCTGGAGGCGCTCCCGGGGCTCGCCGAGGCCGGGGTGATCGGGTTTAAGTTATTCTGGGGTTATGCCTTGGACCGCAGGAGCTTGGCCCTTGTGTACGATGCAGCGGAGGGGGGCGACATCGTCCCGCCTCCGGATGTAGGGCAGATTTTTGAAGCCTTTCGGGTGATCGGGGAGCTGGGGCGGGCGGTGGCTGTCCACGCGGAAAACCGGGAACTCATCGCCCGGCAGACTCGGAAGGAGAGGGCGGCGGGGGAAGCCGATTATGCTGCATTTTTACGTTCCCGGCCGGCGGTGAATGAGCGGTTGACCACGGAGGCGGCCATGGCGCTGGGCCAGGCGGCGGGGGTGCATGTGCACATCCTCCACATGACGTCGGCGGACGGGGTGGAGGCGCTGGCTGAAGCGCGGCGGCGGGGGTGGTCGGTAACTGGCGAGACCTGTCCGCATTATTTAACGCTGACGGATGAGGATTGGGAGCGGGTGGGGGTGCGGATGAAGATTCTTCCTCCGATCCGCCAGCGCGATCATCAGAAGCGGCTTTGGGAGGCTCTTCGATCGGGAGAACTGCAGGCCGTCGGATCGGACCACTCGCCCCACACCGAGGAAGAGAAAAGCGGGGACATCTGGAGTGTGCCAGCAGGGTTTTTGGGCGTTCAGACTATGGTGCCGTTGATGCTTGACGCGGTGGTGCGGGGGAAGTTGAGCCTCAACCGGCTGGTGGAACTCATGGCGGAAAACCCCGCCCGGATCTGGGGATTCTACGGGGTAAAAGGCGTGATCCGGCCCGGCGCCGACGCTGATTTTACCGTGGTGGACTTGGATCGGACGTGGGTGGTGCGGGGCGAGGATCTGTATTCGAAAAGCCGGGTTCAGCCTTATGAGGGCCGGTCCGGTCGCGGGGCACCGGTGGCCGCCTTCGTGCGGGGGGTCCAGGTGATGGAGGACGGCCGGCCGATCGCGGGTCCGGTGGGGCGGCTGGTGAAGCCGGGGGTGTGAGGGAGACCGGTGGACGGGCTGGGTCGAGCCCCCCGGGAGGACAGGCGTCGGGAATGGGTCGTCTCAATGTGGGGAAGTCTGTCGCCGGCGGACTTGAGGAAGCCGCCCATCTCTGTGATGCCGAGGCTGGGGCGCAGCGCCGCATCCGGCAATGAAAAATTGCGCATTCCCAAGCGTGCGGGCGCATGGGGGCGAATGAAGCCGGTTTCTCTGCCGAATTCGGGGATCGCCCGGGTTGTGTCCGGGCCCTCAAAGGGCCTATAATTCTCCTCGCTGCCCCGATGGGCTCACCCCCGGGGCGGCCGGAAAATGTGCGCGGCAGACGTCGCGGGCGTTTCCACGAACTACCGGTTGCATCATCAGCCGGGATTTGATAAAGTATCTCTTGTCGCCGCTCGAAGCGGCACCTCGATCCTTGAGAATCAAACAGTACGCCACTGTTAGCCCGGATGAATCTTTTCACGGAG
>NZ_JAILZZ010000058.1:0-15550 GCF_023512215.1 Kyrpidia sp.
TGCAGCTTGGGCCAGGGTGATTTCTCGGCGCAGCAGACCACTCACGTCCACATCGATATGTTCGGACATCGTCGATAACTCGAGCCGTCCCAGGCCCCGGCTGTCCGCTCTGGGGCTACACTGACTATCTTGTCAGATTTTCATTTGAGATTAAAACGAAGGGGTGGAGAGAGGGACCATCGCAGCGGAACGCAACGGGACCCCAATGATCTACAAGCCCTTCGATCCCACCTGCCGTACGACCTCCTGATACACCCATTTGAGCGGCACCCCGTGCTCCTCCGCCCGGACGCGACAGTCCTCATACTCCGGGGCAACATTCACCACTCGTTCGTGCCGGTAAGCAATTTTCACCCGCACCGGTCCATAAGGGGTCTCCACTGTTTCTGTCCGGCGGTCCAGGGCCTCCCGGCGCACCCCGTACTCCCGCACCCCGATGGATGAACTCTGGGCGAAAATTTCTTCTTTAACGGCCTCCAATCGATCCGCCGTGCACAGTGCCCGGATCTCCATGCCCGGCCGGCCCTTTTTCATGATTATCGGCACGATCCAGGCGTCCAACGCCCCCACCTCCAGCAGCCGGGGCACCAGGTACCCCGCCCACTCGGGGCTCATATCGTCCACATTCGTTTCAACCACAAAATAGCGATCCCCCCCTCCCGCCTCCACCGCCGCCGCTCCACTCCCCTCCATCTCCAAGCCGGCCTCGATTCCGGAGCCGCCCGGTTGAACCGCTTTCCCTGACTCGGACACTCGCTCCCCCACTTGAATCCGCAGCACATTCGGAACCGGAAGTTCCCTCGACCCGGCCCCGTACCCCACAGCATCTGCGACATAGCGCAGCCCCCCGGCCGGCCGGGACAGGGTCCGCAAGATCGCCGCCCCGGTGGGAGTCACCGTCTCCCCCCAGAGGCCGCTGGAGTACACCGGAAACCCCTTTAACAACTCCACCGTCGCCGGGGCAGGCACGGGAATTGGCCCGTGGGCGGACACCGTCCAGCCTCCGCCCACCTCAAGGGGTGAGACAAAACATTCCGGCATCCCGAGAAGATACCAGCCCGCCATGGCCCCGACGATGTCGACGATGGCATCCACCGCCCCGACCTCATGAAAATGCACGTCCTCCGGAGACGTGCCGTGCACTTTGCCTTCCGCCTCGGCCAACAAGCGAAAAGCCTGGATGGCCCGCTCCCTCACCGCCTGGGGAAGGGTACTCTTATCAAGAATCTGCAAAATATCCGCCAGCCGCCGATGCGGTTGTTCTCCGCCGGACTCCACATCGACTTTCAACGCGGTGATGCCCCGCTTGGTCACCCGCCGAATAATCAGGACATAACCCCCGAGCTGCAGTCCACCCAGGATCTCCCGCCAACGGTGTTCCGGAGCGCCGGCGTCCAGCCAAGCCCCTAAAAACATATCTCCGCTGGCTCCGGCAAACCCCTCGATATACGCGACCTTCACGCCGATTCCCCCAACCCGTTGATCAGAGCGGCCATGTATCCGGCGCCAAATCCGTTGTCGATGTTCACCACCGCCACCCCCGGGGCGCAACTCGCCAACATCCCCATCAAAGGCGTCAGTCCCTGCCACTGGGCACCGTAGCCCACACTGGTGGGCACCCCGATGACCGGTTTGTCCACAAGGCCCGCCACCACACTCACCAAGGCCCCCTCCATCCCGGCCACCACCACGATCACCCGGGCCCGGTACAAGCGATCCAGTTGGGTCAAAAGCCGGTGAAGCCCGGCCACCCCCACATCCGCCAGCAGTTCGACGCGGGCCCCCATCAACTCCGCTGTCACCATCGCCTCCCGGGCCACGGGGAGATCCGAGGTTCCGGCGCAGACCACCAACACATCCCCAATCTTGCGCCTGGGCTCTTGACGAATCACCACCGTGCGGGCCAAAGGGTCATATTCACACTCCGGCACCCTCATCCGGAGCAGCTCCGCCACCCGGGGCTCGGCCCGGGTGCCAAGGACGTTTCCCCCCTGACGGGCCAAGCGCTCCAGGATTTCCGCCGCCTGCTCCGGCGTTTTTCCCTCACAGTACACCACTTCCGGGAAGCCCTTGCGCAGGGCCCGGTGGTGATCCAGCCGGGCATACCCGAGATCTTCCGCCGACAGGCGACCCAGGGCCCGAAAACCCTCCTCCACCGTCCACTCCCCCCGCTGGACGGCTTCCAGAACCTCCCGAAACCCCCTGGGCTCCCTCATCCTTCTTCCGCTCCCCCGGACACGGACCGCCGCGATCCGACCGGCGCCAGCATCTCGTTGAGGCTCCCCGTTCGATACCCCTGTAAATCCATACAGACGTAGGTATACCCGATAGCTTTCAACTGGGCCGTCACCTCGTCCGCCGCAGCCACCAGCCGCTCCCTCTCCCCGGGCTCCACCTCGATTCGGGCGAGGGTCCCGTGTTGACGCACCCGAACCTGCCGAAAACCGAGGGCCATCAAAAACGACTCCGCCCGGTCCACCATCGTCAATTTTTCCAAGGTAATCCGCTCCCCGTAGGGAATTCGGGAAGAAAGACAGGCAAAAGAGGGCTTGTTCCATGTGCGTAGTCCCATCTCCCGGGATAGCTGGCGAATCTCCGCCTTGGTGAGCCCCGCCTCCTGAAGGGGCGCCCGCACCCCCCTCTCCACCGCCGCCCTGAGTCCCGGGCGATGGTCCCCGAGATCGTCAGCAATGGCCCCGAAGATCACGTGGTCATATCCTTTTTGTTTGGCGAGGGGAATCAAATGGCTGAACAGCTCTTGTTTACAAAAATAACATCGGTCGACGGGGTTTTCGGCATACCCCGGAATCTCCAGTTCCCGGGTCTGGATCAGCAGGTGCGGGCTGCCCAGCTCCCGGGCCAATTCCACCGCTTCCCGCCGTTCCCGCTCGGGGTAGGTTTCCGAATCCGCCGTCACCGCCAACACCCGGTCCGGTCCCAAAGCTTCCAGGGCCGCCTTCAACAAAAAGGTGCTGTCCACCCCTCCGGAGAAGGCGATCACCACCCGGCCCAATTCACGCAGGCGGTCGATTAGCACCCGGCATTTGTCATGGGCTTCCACGCCCTTCACCCCCGATCCCGTCATCGTGGATTAGACCTTGCCCCCGGCTCCTCCTACCTCTTCCACCCCGCAGGCCCAGGCCAAAAGCTCGACCAAGTGGATCGCCTCTTTGGGCCCGCTCTCCGCCGCCGACCCGGACCGGCGCACCCCGAGGCGCATTTGGAGAAGACAACCCGGGTTCGATGTCACCACCCAATCGGTGCCCGTCCGTATCGCCTTTTCCATTTTCTCGTCGAGCACCGCCATGGACTCCTCGTAATGGACTGCGTTATAAATCCCCGCCGACCCGCAGCAGCGGTCCATCTCTTCCATCTCCACGTACTCAACACCCGGAATCCTCCGCAACACCTCCACCGGCTCATTTTTTACCCCTTCGACGTTGCGGAGGTGACAAGAGGGCTGGTAGGTCACCCGCAGGGGTACCTCCCGCACGAAAGCGCTGTCCGGCGCCTGAACGGCCAACTCGCTGATGTCTTTGACCTTGGCGGCGAATTTAGCAGCCCGATCGGCCCACTCGGGATCGTCCGCCAATAGGCGCGGATACTCGGTGAGCATGGCCCCACAACCGCCTGCGTTGTGCAGGATCACTTCCGCTCCGGAAGCTTCAAAGGCCGCGATGTTGCGCTTGGCCAGTTCCTTCGCTCCGTCCAGATCCCCGGCGTGGGCGTGCAGGGCGCCGCAGCAGCGCTGCTCATCGGGAACCACCACTTTCCAGCCGAACTTCGCCGCCACTTCCCCGGTCAATCGGTTCAGGTGCTGAAACAGGACATCCATGATACATCCGCGAAAAAGCATGGCCGTGCCGATGGGCTTCGCATCTTTGTCCACCGGCCGGTAGACCTTCGGCGCCCGGCGCCGGGTACGAGGCCCATCGACCTTGGGGAGCACCGGGGCAAAAGCCCGCATCCCCTCAGGCCATATCGGCCACGAAGCCCCCCAACGCCCAACGGGGCCCATTCTCTGGTACATCCAAACGAAATCTCCGGCAGCCTGTAACCGGTCGGGCTCTGGCCACACATTTCGCAAAAGCCATGCCAACGCCCGGTCCCCCTTGCCCGGGTTTTCTTTCATCTTGCGTTCTCGCAGGTAATGCCGGGTCTCCTCCAAGATCTGGCCATACGGCACCCCCACCGGGCACGCCTCTTCACAAGCCCGGCAGCCGAGGCACAGGTCGATGGGCTCCTCCACCACTTTCCAGTCCGTTCGCCCCTCGGCGAGCATGCGAACCAAATTGATCCGTCCCCGGGGGGAATGGGTTTCTTTTTCCATGGTCCGGTACGTCGGGCAAGCGGGCAGACAATACCCGCATTGCACGCAGCGTAAAGCCTCGTCGTAAGGGAGATCCTCCAACACCTGAACCGCCGGCGTCTCCACAGATTTCGCCGCTTCGCTCATGATGTGAACACCAGCCTATCCTTGCCGGGTTCCGGAAAAATTTTCCCGGGGTTCATAATGTTGTTCGGATCCCAAGCCCGCTTGATCCGCTTCGTCATCTCCACCCCGACCTCTCCCAACTGCCACGTCAAAAATGGCGCCTTCATCGTGCCGATGCCGTGTTCCCCGGACAAGGTCCCCCCCATCTCCAAAGCCGCGCGGAAAATCTCCGCCACCGCCTCTTCCACCCGCTTCATCTCTTCCCGGTCCCGGAGATCGCACAGGATGTTCGGGTGGAGATTCCCATCACCGGCGTGGCCGAACACCACCAGCTCCACCCCGTACTTGTTGCGAATCTCCCGGAGTTTGGCGAACATGTCCGGAATCCGGCTGCGGGGCACCGTGGCGTCCTCGGAGATTTTGGTGGGTTTGATCCGGGCGATGGCCGGAGAAATCTGCCGGCGGGCAAACCACAGTCGATCCCGGGCCGACTCATCCGCCGCCACCTCCACCGACCGCGCCCCCAATTGCCGACAAATCTCCGCGGCCTGACGGATCTCGTCGTCCACGGCGGCGGGGTGACCGTCCACCTCCACGAGCAATACTGCTTCGGCGTCGACAGGGAGACCACTGGGCCGGAACGCCTCCACGGCCCGAAGGCAGGCCTGGTCGATGATTTCCAAAGCTCCCGGGAGAATCCCCGAGGTCAAAATCTTGGAAATGGCCTTCCCCGCCACCACCAGGTCGTCAAAAATCGCCAAGGCCGTCCGCCTGGCCTGGGGTTTTGGCAGCAGGCGCAACACGGCTTCCGTGACGATGCCCAAGGTCCCTTCGGAGCCGACGATCAGCCTCGTCAAATCGTACCCCGTCACATTCTTGATCGTGTGGCCTCCGGTGCGAAACACCCTCCCGTCGGCAGTCACCACCTCAAGGCCTAGCACATAATCCCGGGTCACCCCGTATTTCAGCCCCCTGGGGCCGCCGGAGTTCTCCGCGATATTGCCCCCGATGGTGGAAATCCGGGAACTGCTCGGATCCGGCGGATAAAACAAACCATGGCGCTCCGCCGCCTTCTGCAGATCCAAGGTTCGCACACCCGGCGACACCACCGCCACCAAATCGTCCGGGTAGATCTCCAGCTTCCCATCCATCTTCGACAGATCCACCACGATGCCCCCGTACACCGGCAGCGGACCGCCGCTCAGACAACTGCCCGATCCCCGGGGGTACAAAGGAATCCGCTCCCTCGCCGCCGTCCGCACCACCGCCTGCACTTCCTCGGTACTCTTCGGTTGCACCACACAATCCGGCACATAGACCCCGAAGGACGCGTCATAAGCATAACTCAACCGATCCGCCTCGGAGGTCAGCACCCGACCGGGGCCGAGAATCCCCCGCAACTCTTCAATGGGCACCGCGCGCCGGGGGCCGCTGGCCACCCGACTCTCTTCTCCCGCACTCATCCACGGTCCTTCCCTTCTTCTTCCTCTTCCCAAACCAGGTCGCCATCTGCAGTAAACGTCACATCCCGCAGGGCCCCTACCCCGGCCACGTCCGGCCATGTCTGCGCCTCTTCCCACAGCGCCTCCCCCACCCGGACCTCGCCGAGCTCCAGGGTATTGGCCACCGCCATCCAGCGCACCTGGTGCGGCGGCCGTTTTAACGCTCGAAAGGCTGCGTCAAGCATTTCTTTTTCACTGGAAAATGTCATAGGAACGGCGGCCCGGGCGACGAACCCGCTCGTCAAACAGTTCAAATACGTGGCGGCGCGGTCGATTTTCGCCGCCAATTTCTCTGTGGTAAAATCCGCCAGACCAATCCCCGTGGCGTTCCCGTGGGAAGCTTCGGACAGGTCGCACACCGCAATGTAGGTGATTTGAACATCTTGCGGCTCCGGGACCCCGGTGATACGCAACCGGCCGATCACATTCGTGTCCATCCCGGTGCCGCTGAAATTCTTCCCCATCTCCCGAACCACCAACAGGTCAAGCCGATCGGTCGGTAGGCCGGGCATCAGCCGCCTGGCTTCCTGGAGCAACGCCCGGTCGCCCGCCAAAAGATCCGCCGCCCGAAATCCCCGTATGTGAGCGGGGCGCTCCCAGCTGTTCTCGACGATACCCAGCCCACCGATCACCGGCAGCCGGCGAAGAACTTCCCCGGCGATCTCCGGCACCACCCCGGGGAGATGGCCGACCCCGAGACGATGAACCGCCTCGGCCCCCGCCGCCCGACCCATCCCTACGCTGAGCATTTTCGCCAGGCCGCTCTCGTGGGGACCGTGAAACGAAGTGTGGGGCTTTACCCGGTTCACCACGAGGATCGCGTCCGCCTCCGCAGCTTCCCGGGCCACATACACCGGAAGCCCAGAGGGTGTTTCCCCCACCTGCACGACCTCGGAGGAGCAGCTCACCGGCGCCCCCACCGCCTCTTCGCTGATCCCAAGAGAAGCGAGGATCTGCCTCTGCCCCTCGGCGGTGCCCCCGCCGTGGCTCCCCATTGCCGCAAAAAGGAACGGGTCGCCGCCAAAAGACCGGATGGTTTGAACCACTGTCCGCAAAATCCGGTCGATCCCGAAAATACCCCGGCTGCCGGCGGGAATCGCCACCCGGAGTGGACGGTCAAAGGCTCGGCCCAGGACTGCCGCAGTCTCCCGCTCCACCACCCCTTCGAGATCGGCGATCTCCGGGGTTTCCAGATTCCGGCGCACCCGAGCCCACTTCATCGCCCGGACTCCTCTCCGGACGGAAAAGGCGAGGCCACGCTTTCCGGTTCGCCCACCCTGGTGCCGGGTCCTTGTAGCTCGTCATGGGTCTGCCCATCCTCCGGCGGTTTTAAATTCATTTCCCGCTGCACTTTCTCCCGAACCTTTCCCAGGTGAAAAGCCATGGCCGCCCGGGCCTCTTCCGGGCGACGCTCCCGAATCGCCTGGTAGATGCGATCGTGCTCGTCATAAACCTCCCGCATGCGCTTGAGGTTGCCTTGGTTCTGTCCCAAGGTGTAACGCATCCCTTCCCGGACCAAATCGGATACCCGGGCCATCAATTCAACCAGGATGGGATTGCCGGTGGCTTTAGCGACCGCCTGATGAAACTGAAGATCCCCGGCATCGCCAACCCGCCCGGCCCGGAGTTCGTCCAGGTAACCCTGCATCGCCCTTTCGATCTCCGCTTTCTCCCGATCCCCTGCCCGCCGGGCGGCCAACTCCGCCGCCGACGTTTCGAGGATGCTCCGCATCTCCAAAAGGTGTAAGATTTGCTTGGGAAATGCGATCATCGACACCGCCACCGGGGGAATATACCGGGAAAGATCGGCTTCGAGCACGAAGCTCCCCTCGCCCTGGCGGACGTCGATGATGCCGGCCGAGGCGAGCACCGAAAGCGCCTCCCGGACCGAGGCCCGACTGACGCCAAACTGTTTCGCCAACTCTTTCTCGGGGGGTAGTTTGGTTCCCGGCGGATACACGCCGGACTGGATCAATTCTTTTAACTGTTCCACGACCGCCTCAGACAACTTCGAGCGCCGCACCGGCTGGATCATGGGCATCACCTATTTGTCTAGTGATCAGACATCTTCACGCAACTTTAGCGTATCCAAGAATTCAACCGGTGTCAAGATGTGTCGCGGGATTCCTACTCTTTCTGTTTAATCGCGATTGACAATATGATTCTCTCCTGTATATCCTTAAAAAAGATATCAGACAACCTGATCACCAGATTATTGGGTGATCTTTCGATTTTCACAACCCTAGTTACCTTGTGCTGAAAGGCTGGGAATGTCTATGAGGCCTTCGATCGAAGTCTTGTTTCAAGGATTTCCAGGGAAAACGGACCGAGGGTTCTTGGGCTGGAGTTCCTGCGTACTCCTGCGCGGCGAGCACACCGGCTTGTTCGACACCGCCGGGTTTGCAGAGAGACAGGAATTGGTCCACCGACTCAAACGTCGCGGCCTGTCTCCCGAGCACATCGACTACGTCGTTCTGAGCCACTTTCATTTCGATCATGCTGCCAACGTGCTCCTGTTCCCCAAGGCCACCATTTACCTGCATGAACTCGAGCTTCAGCACGTCCGGGAATCCGGCCGGATCGATTACGCGGTGCCCTGGGAAATGTTCGAGACAGTGTCTCGCACAGGCCGCCTACAGACCCTAAAAGGGGCATCGGGGACACTGCCGGAAGGATTGGCTTGGATGCACACGCCCGGTCATACCCCGGGGTCAATCTCCCTCGTGGTCGACTCACCGAGGGGCCGTTTCGCACTGGCGGCTGACGCGATCAAGAACCGCGATGAAGCCAGAACGGGAAATGTGTGGATGTCTGTGGACCCCGCCGCCAGTCGTGAGAGTATCGCCCGCATTCTCGATACGGCCGATTGGGTGGTCCCGGGGCATGATGGGATTTTGCGTGTAAACCATGTTCCAAACGGCCGGGAGGTTCACGCCACGGAACGGACCCGCGGGATCATCGACCTCATCCTCACAGAGGTGGATTCACAAATCCACGTCACAAATTCGGATGGGCAGCAGATCAAGGGAATGTCCCCAGTTTATTTTGAAATAAAAGGAGATCCATCATGAATATCGATCGGTCTTTTTTGCAGGGGTTTATTGACATTCATGTCCACTCGGCCCCAAGCATTTTCCCCCGTTCGGTCACTGACCAAGAATTGGCGGAACAAGTTCGCGATGCGGGGATGCGGGGATTCGTGCTGAAAGCTCATGAAGAGTGCACCGTCTCCCGGGCGGAAATCCTGAAGAGATCCTTTCCCGAGTTAGATATTTTCGGGTCCTTGGTGTTAAACGTGTTCGTGGGTGGGTTAAACCCCTACGCGGTGGATCTAGCCCTGAAGCGCGGCGCCAAGATCATCTGGATGCCTACCGGGTCGGCCAAACATCATCTAGGTTTTTACGGCGGGTCGGATTATTCGGCCCAGAAATCCGAAGTGGCGCTCAGACCCTTGCAGGGTATCGAAATCTTGGACAAACAGGGCCGGGTGATACCCGTCTTGTACGAGATTCTCGACATGATCGCCGAAGCCGGTGCAGTGGCAGCCTCAGGGCACCTGTCTCCTCGGGAAACCATAGCCTTTGTCGAAGCAGCCCAGGAGCGGGGAGTTGAAAAAATCCTCGTCGCCCACCCGGATCTTGGGGTGACCCAGATGCCCCTGGACCTGCAGGTCGACTTGGCCCGAAAGGGGGCCTATTTGGAAAAATCCTACCTCCCCTTGATGCCGGACTGGAAGACAATCGATATCGAACAGATGGTGGAAAGTATTCGCCGGATCGGACCGGAGCGATGCGTGCTGCAAACGGATTTTGGACAGGTCAATCACCCGTCACCGCCGGAAGGATACCGGTCCTTTGTCTCCCTATTGCGCAAATCGGGGCTACCCGACCGGGACATCCGCCGAATGGGGGCTCAAAATCCAGCTGAGTTGCTCAATCTGCCCGATAAAAGTTGAACCTAAGACTGCAGAGGAGGCGGAAGAATGGAGCGTACAACAACCGCAACAATCGAGAAAACCGCAGTCGAGCAAGCGCCCGCCCATTGGTGGCAGGTCGGCCCCCAGGCCTGGAAGGCACTCATCGCTTCGGGACTTGGGTGGATGCTCGATTCCATGGATGTCATGTTGTATTCGATGATCCTGGTCAACATTATGGCAGACCTTCACATGAACAAATCCATCGGCGGACTGCTGGCCTCTTTGACCCTTTTGAGTTCGGCGGCAGGAGGTATCCTCTTTGGGGTGCTTGCCGATCGAATCGGGCGCACCCGATCTCTTTTGTACAGCGTCCTGATCTATTCAGTATTTACCGCCCTTTCTGGTTTTTCCCAAACCGTGAGTCAACTGGCCTTGTTTCGAGTCTTGCTCGGTCTAGGCATGGGCGGGGAGTGGGTGGCAGGTGCCGCCTTGGTCACCGAGGCTTGGCCGGCGGAACACCGGGGTAAAGCGATGGGGTTTGTGCAAGGCTGCTGGGCCATCGGCTATGCCGCAGCCTCATTGATTACGGCTTTGGTACTCCCCACCTTCGGATGGCGGGCAGTGTTCTTCGTCGGAATCCTGCCGGCTCTGATCATTTACGCGGTACGGCGGACGGTGAAAGAACCGGAAATTTGGACACAGCGCCAGGCCACCGGGGGGCGTCGCGGATCGTGGCAAACGTTTGCGGAGATTTTCCACGCGCCCCATCTGAAATGGACGGTCCTCGGTTCGGCGCTGAGCTTGTTCGCGCAGTTCGGTTACTGGGGCTTGTTCACCTGGATTCCGACCTATTTGGGCACCTCGGCGGCTGAAGGAGGAGCCGGGCTCACCGTCACGAAAACCGCCCTCTGGGTGATCATCATGCAGGTGGGTAGCTGGCTGGGCTATGTGACCTTCGGATTTATCGCGGATCGAATCGGCCGGCGCTGGACGTTCTTCTTGTTTTTCGCCGGGGCCGCCGTTCTGGTACCCTTTTACGGATTGACACACACTGCGTCCACCCTGTTGCTCTTGGGACCCTTCGTAGCGTTTTTCGGATCGGGGTACTTCAGCGGGTTTGGTGCGGTGCTGGCGGAGTTGTTCCCCACAGCAATCCGGGCCACGGGACAGGGATTCACCTACAATTTTGGCCGGGGAGTCAGCGCCTCAGCGCCCTTTGTCGTCGGCACCCTCGCCATGACCATGGGACTGGGCAGCGCCTTTTTCGCCACCGCCCTCTCCTTCGCTTTGGCGGCCATCACCACTTTGGTCTTTCTTCCTGAGACCAAAGGCAAGGAGTTGGTATAAAGCAGAAAAGGCATATACCTTCACAAACGAACCACTGTGACCGCGATCATAGGCCGCGGCTGCCACTGGCGATACGATGATCGCCGTCCGGCTGCGCCACTCTCTGCGCGCCGGAGCCCCGCGGTCCGAGGAGATGGCCGGGATGAAATGGGCGGCCTTACATTACTGGACTTTCGGGCTTCTCTTCGCTGCCGGGCTCTGGCTCGGTCGCTGAGGAGTCCGGACCCTCGATCAAAGGATCGGCACACCAGCGCCTAAAAAGTCAAGCGGGCGACGCCTCCGTTCGCCCGCTTTCATTTGGCCGTTTTGACCTGCCAGTCATGCAGTTTCTTCCACACATCCTCCAAATCCACCCGGTCCCCGAGGGTCATCCGCTCCCGGCGATTCAGATACTCCTTATCCTTTTCGATCATCCGGAAAATCTCCACGGTGGTCAGCGCGTCGTCCAGGGCTCGGTGGTGACGGCCAACCCCCGTTCGCCCGTACTCCTCAATCGCCTTCCAGAGGCCGGTCTGCTGGCGATTCCCGAAAAACCGTTTATATTCTAAGGACAGATCCCGCTCCCGGCGATCGAAAGGAAAGGGCAGCCCGGCATGGCTACAGTTTTCCCGCAGCACCTGCAAATCGGCGTTTCCCCAAGTGACCGGCGTGGTCGGGCACAACTCGACATAAGTCTGCAAAGTCTCCACCAGTTCACGAAAGGAGATCCCCGCGTCCACATCTTCCTGGCGAATCTGTAAAAAGTTCTTGCACCGCTCGGTCAAGGTGGGAAATCGCATCGGGCGCACGAAAGTGGACAATCGGTCAAAGATCTCGCCGTCGATCACCGAGACCAGACCCAGCTCGATGATCTCCGGCCGAAACTGTTCGGGCATCGATCGATCTTCCGGCATGGTGAACTCAAAATCAAGAAAGAGCAACTGTTCACTCAATCCTGTTCCCCCCGCTCCGTCACATCCCTCGACACCAGTCTACCACAGCCGGAAGAGATGGGGTGGATCCGGGCCGGCCAACGCAGCGCAAAGAGTATTCGCGCTCCCTTGCCGGTCCCTCCGTCCCGCCGAACCCCCGAGCCACCCAACTCCTCCTTCCGTCCTTCGTATCGAACGGTCGGTTGGCAATCCGAATCCCCTTGCTCATCCCCGGCGCCCAGAAGGGAGGGCCCCCCACTCTGTTCCTGCCTCTAGCCCTTCCGCCCCCTAATCTCCTGCTTCGCGATGGACATGCGGTGCACCTCGTCGGGACCGTCGGCGATGCGCAGCGTGCGGATGTTCGCCCACATCCGCGCCAAGGGCGTGTCGCTGGTCACCCCCGCCCCTCCGAAGGCCTGAATCGCCCGGTCAATCACCCGGAGAGCCGTGTTCGGGGCCACCACTTTAATCATGGCGATCTCCTTTCGGGCCGCCTTATTCCCGACGGTATCCATCATGTAGGCCGCCTTTAACGTCAGCAGCCGGGCTTGTTCGATCTCGATTCGAGAGTTCGCGATCCATTCCATAATGACCCCTTGTTCCACCAAGGGCTTCCCGAAAGCCACGCGATTTTTCACCCGGTCGATCATCAACTCCAGCGCCCGTTCCGCCGCTCCGATGGAACGCATACAGTGGTGAATCCGGCCGGGCCCCAGTCTCCCCTGGGCAATGGCAAACCCTTTCCCTTCTTCCCACAGGATGTTCGACGCCGGCACCCGCACATTTTCATAGGTGATCTCGGCGTGGCCGTGGGGAGCGTCGTCATACCCGAAAACCGGCAACTGACGCTCGATTTTCACCCCGGGGGTATCCAAGGGCACCAGAATCATCGACTGTTGCTCGTGTCTTGGCGCATTGGGGTTCGTCTTGCCCATGACGATGGCGATTTTACACCGGGGATCCCCCGCCCCAGAGGACCACCATTTGCGCCCATTGATGACGTATTCGTCCCCGTCCCTGACAATGCTCGCCTGGATGTTCGTGGCGTCCGACGAGGCCACATCCGGCTCGGTCATACTAAAGCAAGAGCGGATTTCCCCGTTCAACAGGGGAATCAGCCATTGCCGCTTCTGCTCCTCGCTTCCGTAGCGCACCAATACCTCCATGTTGCCCGTGTCCGGCGCAGAGCAATTGAAGACCTCCGGCCCAATGAACGAACGGCCCATGATCTCGGCCAGGGGCGCATACTCCAGGTTTGTCAGCCCTGCCCCGTACTCGCTGTCCGGCAAAAATAGGTTCCACAAACCGGCCGCCTTGGCTTTCGCCTTCATCTCCTCCATAATCGGCGGGATCGTCCACCGGCTGGGCGCCTCCCGCAGCTGCTGCTCATACACCTCTTCCCCCGGATACACGACCTCCTCCATGAACTCTGTCAATCGGCGCTGCAGCTGTTTCACCTTCTCCGAGTATTCAAAATCCACGGCCATCCCTCCCCGTATCGGTGCGCGGCCCTTGCCAAACGCCCGGTCCCCGCCCTACTCCCAGTCTAAAGTGAAAATACAGAACCGGCAACCGGTTCTATGGATGCTGACGATCAGGCCCTCACCGGCAAATTACGCCGTTTTCGAACCACCTGCGCCCTTTTGACATCGTACAGCCCCAAAGGCGTCAGGCGAAGCCCCGGGAGAAAATCACAGGTCAAAAAGAGCAGGGAATACAAAATGTCGTGAAAGGGAAATCCCCGATCGTGGACCGCCGCCAGAAGCCGGTCGTGGTCCCGCACCACCTGGGCAAAGGGCCCGTCGGACATGATTCCGTACAGGGGCAAGGGGATCTCCAGTTTGACCTCCCCGTCTTCGGCCAGTGCGATCCCGCCCCCCATCTGCCGCACCCGCTCCGCCGCAACGGCCATGGCCCCGGGATCCCTGCCGATGACGAGAAGCTCGGTGGTGGTGTTGTAGGTGGAGGCGAGCCCCCCGATCCGGCCGGCGAACCCCTGGATCACCCCTTTGGCCACCCAGGTCCCATCCCGGGCTACCAAAGCGGCATAGGCCAGATCCGGCCGGCCGCCGATCGCCACGTATTCGCCGTCTGTCGACAGCGCGGCATCCGTACGCCGGGTGATGACATTACTGATAAATTCGATCACCGGCACCTTTTCCCCGTCTTTCGCCTCAAATCGGTACAGATCGGGATCCGCCAGTACCTCTGCGGAGACGGACAATGGTTTCATGGAAGGATAGCGGTCCCATGCAATCTCAGGTAGCGGCGCGATCAGCCGGCCATCCCGGGCGACTTCCCGTCCTCCCCTCACAACCCGATCCGGACGAAAACTCTCCAAATCCGGGAGGATCAGTACATCCGCCCGGCGCCCGGGTGCAATCCCGCCGATGTAGTCATCGAGCTTCAGGTACTGGGCCGCGTTGAGGGTCACCATCTGCACGGCGGTGACGGCCGGCACGCCCATCCGCACGGCCTGGCGAAGAAGCCCGTCCATAAACCCGTTCTCTTCAATAAAAGACGGATTCGGCCCGTCCGTGGTCATCAGGAGCCGCTGAGTGCTGATCTGCCCTTCTACCACCGGTTCGATCAACTCTTGCAGATCCGGGCGCAGTGAACTGTTGCGCAGCACCGTCCACAGCCCCAGGCGCAACCGGTCCAGCACCTCCAGGGCGGTGATCGCCTCGTGGCAGGCACTCAGCCCCCCGGCCGACAAGGCGTTTAATTTTTCAAAGGAACAGCCCGCGGTGTGGCCATCGGATACCTTCCCCAACCGTTTCGCGAATTCCATCGTGTCCACGATCAGGGGGTCGCCCTGGTACAACATGGGCCAGCGGGTCAGCTCCGCCGTTCCGATCACATCTTCGTGTTCGAGCAGCTTCCGCACGAAGACCGGGTCAAACCACTCCTCTTCTTCCGGATACCCCGCCTGGGCAACGATCCGGGCGAGCCACAGTTGATTGATGGGCACATCCCGCAGCGCCTCGATCAGCCGCACAGTCCCCTTGTAGCCTAAATGAAGGTAGAAAAAAAGGGTGTCGTGAACCACCGTGGTTGTCCCCAGAGGCACGATCCGCTCCGCCAGGCTCACCGGATTGTACAAAATCCAGGGGTGCGAGTGGGCTTCGATATACCCCGGCACCACGAACATCCCCGCCGCATCCACCACCTGGGTCTCGTCCCCTACGGCGACCTCCCGGGGCCCGACATAGGCGATGCGATCTTTGTAGATCGCGACGTGGTGGGGCAACAACTCCCCAGAATAGACGTTGACCACCGTACCACCCCGAATGAAGAGATCGGCCGGCCGATCCCCCCGGGCCACCTCAATCAATTCTCGTCGATTGGCTTCAAACTTTTGGATCCGCACCCCACCGCCTCCATTTCTTCCTCGATGGTTGGAAAACCACCATCTTTGCCATACTGTTATAGTAGACTG
>NZ_JAILZZ010000119.1:0-2049 GCF_023512215.1 Kyrpidia sp.
TGGTGAACCGCCGGATGCGGACCCGCATGTCCGGTGGTGTGAGAGGACGGGGGCTAGCCGCCCCCTCCTACTCGATAATGAGAGGGAGCAGGTATGGACATCGAGCAGAGTGAAAGCGGGTTCCGGAGTTTGGAGCGCGTTGCTGACTTATTTTACGCCCTGCGGGTGCGGGAAGCGGCGGGGATGATGGAGGATATGGCCCGACATATTGAGATGGTTCTGAAACGGGATCAGGTGCAAGATACTTCATTTCATGAGGGCGTAATGGAGATTAATCAGTTGTTACAGCTTCTTCTGGTCTGTCTGGGAAACCGGGACTATATTCTTACAGCGGATTTGATTAAATATGAGTTGATCCCCAGATTGAGGGTCTTCAAAAATTGATTTTAACTGGAAGTTGTTGCTGAGAAATCAAGAGTCGGGACTGGCTCCCGGGTCGAAAAGGGGAAGCGACATGTACTTTGAACGGAATCTCGAATACTTGACGGAATATAACCAACACCTCATTGGCGAACTTCTATCGGCGGACACGACAGGCCTGGAGTCCATCCAGGTCACGGATTTGAAGGTGTTTAAGTTGACCGACGATGAGGGAAAAGAGTTTTATTCTGCCAGTATCTACGACCCGTCCTATGAGGCAGAAGTGTTGTTGCGGGATGTGAACTTTGACAACAGCGGTTTTCTGATTATGGGCATTAGTTGCTATGAAGTCATCACTCGGATCTTAGAAAGGAAGACGGAAACGGCTTGGGTGTTCGTCGTTGAGAAGGATGTGCGGCTGGTTCGGGCGTTTCTTGAAGACATGGACCTCGATCCTTTCCTTAAAGATCGGCTTCAGCGGCTCGTTTTTTTTGGTGGAGACATCACAGCGACGGCAGACCATCTCAAACATTTTCTTTACTCGTTGGTAGGTTTTTATTTCCTCCAGGCCGAAGTGGTACGAACCTTTTCTACTTTGCGTAAGGATAGGCAGTATTACGATAAGATCTTTGAGGTGGTCGTCGAAACATTAAGAAATAACGTTTATAACATGGGAAATGATCTGAACGACACACTACACGGGGTGCGAAACGAGCTGCAAAATCTGAAGATGGTTTTGACTCTTCCCCGCCTGCGAGACTTGAAAGACGTCTATGACTGCGTCCCTGTTTTATGTGTGGCTTCAGGACCTTCCCTAGACAAACAATTGCCCCTTTTGCGGCAGGCGAAAGGCAGAAGTTTGATCATTTGTGCCGAATCGGCTTTAAAGGCTCTTCTACGTAACGGTATCGTGCCGGACATCGTCTGTATCTTGGAACGAGGAGCTAATTCTTTCGACCTCAGTCTCAGCGGCATCGACATTCCCGAAGAGACGGCATTGTTCGGCTTGACCATCATTGATTCCAGGATTTTTCCTGCCTGGCCGAAATATGCCGTGCCCTGTTTCAAGGAAAATTTGAGCAATAGTGAGTTCCTGAATTCAGCCCTAGGGGACTTCGGCGCCTTTGTCTCCGGCAATTCTGTTGCTCACATGAGCTATATGTTGGCGGTTTACCTGGGTGGAAATCCGATTGTACTCATCGGGCAAGACTTGGCGTATGGGGAAGATGGTAAGACTCACAGCGAAGATACCGTGTACAATTTGGAAAAGTACGAGGCTGACGAGCGGATGGCCTGGCAGATTCGGGATAGTCTCTATAATGAGAAGATGCTTCATAATCGGACGGTATACTTGGACGGATATTACGGCGGCAAGGTGAAATCCCGGGAACTGTGGCGGCAATTCCTCGTTTGGATGGAGACATTGGTCAATTTTTCACAGGTGCCGACCATTAACGCCACCGAAGGCGGGGTCAAGATCAGGGGCACGATCCAGATGCCGTTTAAGGAGGTCTTGGAGCGGTATTGCACCAAACCTGTCACACCCATCGGCGAAGTGATCGATCGTCTCCCCCCACGGGATGAATCGAATCACAGAGCGGTGTTGTCCCGCGTACACCGAAAGATCTCCGACCTCTTGGAGGAAACGGAGGATTTGGTGGCATATGCGAAAGAAAACCGTGACATTGT
>NZ_JAILZZ010000059.1:0-15259 GCF_023512215.1 Kyrpidia sp.
TGCTCCAGGGCCCATTCCCATCCCACCTCAGCCAATCGGTCCGCCTGATCGGCTCGCACCTGCCGCACAATCCGCTCAAAATGGCCGTGCACTTTGTCGAACAATGTCCACACGGCCACCTGCATCACCAAGGCCAGGGCGAGCGCCGCAGGAAGGATCCATCCACCGCACCCCTGTGACAGTTTCACGGTCCGGAACCCTCTCCAGATCTGGAACCCGCATCGGGGAGGAGGCGCCGCGAAGCGAGAAAACCGACCATCGGCTCCTGATCCCAGGGCCGCGCCCACCAGGTCTCAACGGTGAGCCCTCCGGGCTCCACGACAAACCAGATGCGTTTCACTCCATTGGCCAGAACGACGTCCCCCTCCCCGTTCACAGATTGAAGGACCTGCCCATGGTCGCCCAACCGCAGGGAGATCCATTTTCCCCGCCCATCGCGAAATTCCACCCTCCTTCCCCCGCCCCGAACCTCATCCGCGTCGTGAAACTCCCGGGACAACCGGACCATCAGTCGGCGCCACTGTTCTTCCCCTTCGATCCCTGTATCGATTCGATTCGCACTGGAAGCGACGGCGGCCCACCACTGTGCCCAGGTCATCCATATCACAGCCGCCATCACCGCAACCAGCGCCGTCTCCAGAAGAATAAAACCCTGCACACCTTTTTTATTCACGCGGAATCCGCCTTTCGGGGGCAGGTTCGATGAAGCTCAGCTCCCGGTCACCGCGGATACCGTGCCACCTGACCTTCAGTCGGGCAACGGGAACTTCATTCCACCTCTGCGCACCCTCCCACGCGACGAGGTACTGAACCCCCGACCTCTGCACCACTTCCCCGACAGCCACTCCGGTAGCCACCCGCCGCTCCCGGGCTTCAAGGGCCAGATTCCGGGCTATGGCCCATTGTTGCGCGTCCCGATATTCTGCCAAAAGTGCCAGGGTGTAAGCCCCGGCCGTACCAATCAGAAGAACGGTGCAAAGGGTGGCGAGTAACGCCTCCATCATTATGAACCCGTCACGGCCCAAGGAAAATCACCACCCCACTGTCTGGGTAGATCCGGGCGCCCATGCGATCTCCGAATCGGTTGCACAGCCAGATCGTCCCGCCCTGAATCCCGGTGCCCCGGGGGTTGAAGCGCAGATGGGTGTCGGGCAGGGGCAAAATGCCGGTCGCGTACGCAATGCCGGATTTGTTGTCCACCGTTCTGACGTGTTCCACCCCGCGGTACACCATGTAATCCGGGCGAGTCCTCCAAAATCTCAGTTCATAGAAGACGCCTTCCGCCTCGGCCCGGCTCTGGCACTCCCTTAAATCTGCCGTCAGCCGCTCCGCTGCAGCTCTTAATTCCCAGTACGCCAGCCACCGCACCATACCCGGAATGGCAACGGCGGAGAGCGCACCTATGAGAAGCAGTGCAGCCATCGCTTCGAGCAAAGTAAACCCACTCGCTCTCTCACAATCCCAAAACACCGTGCAACGAACAGGAAACCTCCGGTGTCCCGGCCGCCCCTTCCTTGATCTCATAATGACCTCCCCCCGGACACTTGGGCGATGATTCCAACAACTTTGCGTCAACCAAAGCCTGAAGGGCTGCCTCCGACGACCCTGGCAGGGGGACATCCTGCACCAGATCCCACTGAACGATGACCATGCGAAGCAACCGCTGGTTACTTTCGCAACCCGTCTTTTGCGCGGCCTCACCTGCAGCCCGCAGATTGGGCACCGCCAAGGAAATAAGAACCCCAATAATGGTCACGGCCACCAACAACTCGATCAACGTAAAACCACCCTGGTACGACCGCTTGCGTCTACGCCGGGTCTTTGCTTCCGAAGTCACCTTACGACACCACCCGCCCCATCAATTTCGTGATCGGCAGGTAGAGAAGGACAAAAATCCCCAAAATCAACACACCGATGACTCCCGTCAGAGCCGGCTCCAGCCACCGGATCCATAATTCCGTGCGCCTCCTTTGTCTGGCCGCGATGCGCTCGGCCAACACAAGTAACGCCCTATCCATCTGGCCGGTCCCCAGTGCCAATTCCACCACCCGACGCAACTCTTCTGTGCACTGCGGCCACCTCCCCAAGGTCTCGGAAAGGGACTCCCCTTCGGCCATCCGCTGTCGCACATATCGGGCCGCTCCGGAGACCCGGGTTCTCAATCCGCCCAGGTGAGCCAGTGTTTCCTCCAAGGACACGCCGGCAGCCAGCATGGTGCCGACGAGAAAAGACCACTCGAAGGTAAAGGCGTCGTACAACCCCAGCGTCTGGGCGCAGCGCCGTAGGGGCGATCGTCGACTCAAACTGTAGCCCTGCATACCCTCCGGGACTGGAGCGGAAAGTTCTCTGCCCCGCCTTTGCCGACGTCCGGGGGCCCATAACCATAGGGCGAGTCCCAGAGCGGCGGCAGCCAGCGCGCCGAGGCCGCCCCCGGCCCACCGAATCGCTTCCAGGTCAATCCCGGGATCCAGGCCTAGGGGTTGGTAAAAATCTTTCAGCTTTGGCAGTACGACCACGAGAAACAGGATACATACCCCCGTCGCCGCCACAGTCACGAAGAGCGGGTAAGCGAGTTGCCGCCACATCTCCCGCCAGTGCCGGTCCCACTGAGCAGCCTGCCCACCGAGGACAGTCATCATCTGGACCCATTCTCCCGTGGCCTCCCCTACCCGGATCAATGGAAGCCACAATGGATATTGTCCCGCCTCTTCATAGAGTTCCGAAAGGGACCGACCTTCCCGAAGCCCGTCGCGCCACTGCAGCAAAAGCGTTGACAACGGTCCAGTCCGCGCGACGGCTATAACATCCAAGGCGTCATCCAAGGGTATCCCCGCTTTTAGATACGAGGCCAAATCTGTCCACAACTCCGCCCAATCCCTCAGGGGAACCCGCGGGTCATCCCTCCTCCGCCCCCACCGAGGCAGTCGCCATCGAAACTGAGGCCACCCCGCCCACCAAGGACTCACACCACGGTTCACCCAACTCCCCCTTTATCATCCTCGGCCATGCGCTCTCCTCCCAATCTGGAGAAATGGACCAAGGCCGATCCCGACCTTGTTCCGAAAGATGAAATAACGGCAGCACCCCTGCGATTCCCCGTCCTTGGCATGCATCACATCCAATGGCCGTCCAGGCGAATCCCGCCTGCCCCCCGCTCCCCCGAACGGTCCCGGACCTTCGCCGGCAATGGGAACACAGCCTGCCCACCAATCGCTGACTGAGAATGGCCAGGAGCGTACTCTCCAACTCGCCCTCAGGAACCCCCCACTGGCGAAACCGTGACCAGACTTCGGCAGGACCCGCCCCGTGAACGGTGGCCACCACCAGGCATCCGGCAAGGGCCGCCTGAACCGCCGCCCGGGCGGCATCTTCGTCGCGAATCTCACCGATTGCCACGGCGTTGGGGTCTTGGCGCAAACAGGCTGGCAAAAGGCGGCGATACGTCCAACCCCTACCCGTTTGAACCTCCACTTGGTGAACGCCCTCCACATGCTGTTCCACTGGATCCTCCAAGGTCACCACACACCGATGTTCCGCCGCCCACCGTCTCACCACCCGGTACAAGGACGTCGTCTTCCCGCTTCCAGTGGGGCCAGCGATCAACAGCAATCCGTGAGCAGACTCCGTCCACGCCAGCCAGCGCCGCCAAACCGGATCGTCCCCAAAGTCTGACTCCGATGGATCCTCCCCCGTCCTCACATGGTGAATCCGAATCACGAGACGCTCCCCTTTTACGGTGGGCAAGGTGGCCACCCGCATGTGACACACGTTCCCCCCTACGGGAAGCTGGAGCTGGCCATCCTGCGGAATCCGCTTCTCAGCAATATCCATCCTAGACAGCAACTTCACCCTCCGCACGATCTCCTGCCCCATCCGGCCGTTCCAGGTCGTCACCCGCCACAATCGGCCTTCTCGACGAAATTGCACCCGCCAACCAGCCTCGTCGGGCTCCACGTGAACGTCGGGCACTCGTCCCGCCACGGCCCGTTCCAGCACCTGCTGAAGTGCCTGCACCGGCCCTTGGCCTTCCATAGCCTTCCCCCCTTCTGGTTCCGCCGGCCCCCTCCGCCGGGTGTACCCAGTGGATTCGACCCCGCGCCGAACAAACCTTTGGAGCCCTTCTGAATCTGAAAAAATCTTTATTAAACTTTCGAGACCGGGATTTCCCCGGCGACGGAGATCGCCGATTCAGCCCGGCTGCGGTATAATAGGGTCCAATACCGGCGCAACCTCAGGAGGTTTGCCATGGATTCACTGGTGAAGCGGATTTTACAGTTGTTGCAGGAAAACAGCCGCCTGCCCCAGCAAGCGATCGCCGATATGCTCGGCGTGTCCCGCAACGAAGTGGCGGCGGCCATCGATCAGTTGGAGAAAAATGGCATTATCAAGGGTTATTCCGCGGTCATTCATTGGGAGAAAGCGGGGTACGAACAGGTGACGGCGATGATCGATGTCAAGGTAACCCCCCAGCGGGATGCCGGATTCGACGCCATCGCCGAGCGCATCTATCGCTTTCCGGAAGTCAAATCGGTGTATCTCATGTCCGGGGCCTACGACCTTTCAGTGGTTGTGGAGGGGCGAACCATCAAAGAAGTGGCCCGATTCGTGTCCGAAAAGTTGTCCACCCTCGAACACGTGCTGTCGACGACCACCCATTTTATCCTGAAAAAATACAAACAGGACGGGGTTATTTTCGACGATCGGGAAGGGGATCAGCGGCTGGTGATCACCCCATGACAGATTTTGAAGATCGCCTTTCACCGACGGTGCGAGCCATTCCCCCGTCGGGGATTCGACGTTTTTTCGATTTAGCCGCCACCACCCAAGGGGTCATCTCCCTGGGAGTGGGGGAACCGGACTTTGTCACGCCGTGGCGAGTCCGGGACGCCTGTGTGGATGCGTTGGAGAGGGGTTATACGAGTTACACATCAAACCGCGGGCTTCCAGCCCTTCGGCGGGCCGTGGCCCGGTATCTCGAAGACCGATTCAGGGTTTCGTATAACCCGGACACCGAAGTCCTGGTCACGGTGGGGGCCAGCGAGGGGATCGACGCGGCGCTTCGGGCGATCCTTTCGCCGGGGGATGAAGTCCTCATCCCTGAACCCAGTTATGTGTCCTATGGTCCCTGCGTCCAGTTGGCCGGCGGAACGCCGGTGTACGTCCCCACCCGGGCGGAGGACCAGTTCAAGCTCAAGGCGTCGACCATCGAACGGTTCATCACGCCGAGGACAAAGGCGTTGTTGCTCAGCTACCCGAACAATCCCACCGGCGCCACCCTGGGTGAGAGAGATCTGGAACAGATCCGGGCCATGGTGCTCAAACACGACCTACTCGTCATCAGCGACGAAATTTATGCTGAGCTGAGCTACGTCCTGCCACACACCAGTTTTCCATCGTTGCCGGGTGTGCGGGAGCGCACGATGCTGTTAACCGGGATGTCCAAAGCCTACGCCATGACAGGCTGGCGAGTCGGTTTTGCCACGGGCCCTAAGGCGTGGATCGACGCCATGGTAAAAATCCACCAGTATACTATTCTCTGCGCACCGATCATGAGCCAAATGGCGGCGGTGGAAGCCCTTACCAAGGCTTCCCGGGAGCGGGACGAAATGGTGGCCCAATACGAGGAACGCCGACGACTGGTGGTGAGCGCTTTTCGGCGGATGGGCCTTTCTTGTCACGAACCAGAAGGGGCCTTTTACGCATTCCCGTCGGTGAAGGAAACCGGCCTCGATGACGAAGTGTTTGCCGAAGAACTGCTAAAACGAGAAAAGGTGGCGGTCGTACCGGGACGGGTATTCGGTCCGGGGGGTGTGGGACACATTCGCTGTTCGTACGCCACCGGTGTTGACCAATTGCTGGAGGCTTTCGAACGAATGGAACGGTTTTTGGAGAAGCTCGACGATATCCGCGCCGAGCGGGAAGGACGCGCCCCGAGTTCTTTGGGAGGTGCCCGACGATAGGGCGCAAGAAAATCAAACGGGCGGTTTTCCCCGGTCACCCCGTCTGGGGAAAACCGCCCGTTCTTTTGTTCCGTTACCCGACGGCCCGGACCTCTTCTTCCGGCAGTGAAGGCAGAGCTAACCCCGTTTTGACCAATGCGTATGCCGACAAAAGATACGCCACCACCGATTCCGCCCCTTGATTCAGGTTTACACCCCCGGCGAGAAGCCCGTCCTTGCATCCTCCTGTGTCGGGGTCATACAGCGAAATTCCTTCCACATTGCGCCCGGTGAACCACGAAAAACTGATCCGAGCCCCTTCCCGATCAGCGGGGCGCCCCAGAACACTCCAAAATGTGGCATAGGCCAGGACCATGGCCCCGGCGTCCACCGGTTGTTGGTCATAAAGCGCAGGGCGTCCTCCCTTTGGAAACCATCCGTGGTTCCCGACAATTTGAAGTACTCCGTCAATAATCAGCGACTCGGTGAGAAAATCCATCGCTTCCTCAGCAATCCTTCGGGCTTCTTTCGACCCCGTGACCACGGCCCCCCGGAGTAGCGCAGCGGGCAACACGCCGTTCGAATAAGTCAGGGCTTCGTCGAACCACGGCCATCCCGGCCCGCTGTGCCGGTGATAAGCAGCCACCAGCCCCTCCACCAGCTCACCGATCAGCGGCTCCAGCGCGACCCGTCGCTCCTCCCTTTCCCACGCCGCGCAAAGCCCCAGGAGGGCAAAGGCTTGGGCCCGAACAAAGGAGAGGCCGGTGGCATGGGGGACTGCTCGTTCAAAGGCTGCCGCCGCCACGCGGCCGTAGTATGAATTTGGCTGTGTCCTCATCGTCTCCCCCAGGGCCCATAAAGCCCTCCCGAAGCTGTCTTCCGACCCCAGTTCCTCCAAAAATCGCCTGTCGTACCCGACGAAGTTTCGGAACCTCCCATCCGGGCGCTGGGCGTACACCAGAAATGCCAGGTAGCGGTCGGCCAGCCTTGCCAGCCTAGCGGACCAGGGCCGACATTCGGGCAAACTTTGCAGCCCAAGCGCGGCGATCAGCGCCCGGGCATTATCGTCGCTCGTATAACCGGTGGCGAAATCCGGGACAGGACCCACGGCGTGTTGGATCATCCCCGTCGAATCGGTCATCCGTTCCATGTGATCCAACCGCATCTCCACGGCCAAGGGCTCGTTCATGTCCGAAGATCACCTCACTGTCATCGGATGCGCCGGCGCCAACCCCTCTTCCGCCAGCTCCGCATACTGCAGTCCGATCTGGGGCCAACTCACCGATGCGCCAAAAGAGCGGGCTTTGGCTTCACAGGCCTGCTGTTTCAACGGGTGATCGAACATCTCCAGGATCGCCCGGGCCATAGCCCCAGCGTCCCGGAACGGGACCAGAGACCCCGCTCCCTGCCCCAACAGCTCCTCGGCGTACCAGTACGGTGTCGAAACCACTGCCCGGCCCAGTCCCACGGCATAGGTGAGAGTGCCACTGCAAATCTGTTCTTTCCCAGGATAAGGGGTCACGAACAGATCCGAGGCCCATAAATAATCGAGTAACTCTTCCCGTTCCAGGAAACGATTCACGAAACGAACGTGGTCCGCCATTCCCAGTCGGTCCACCATGGCCTCCAAAGACTGTCGGTAACGCTCTCCGCTCCGGCGCACCACGTCCGGATGTGTCCCCCCGAGAATGAGGTACGTCGTCTCGGGATAACGCCGCACCACCTCGGGAAGTGCCTGGATTACATTTTCAACACCCTTTCCGGGGCTTAACAAACCAAAGGTAGAGATCACCCGCCGCCCATCCAGTCCAAGCTTCGCTTTCATGGTCTCCCTGGGCACCGGCGAATGATAAACCGGCACGCCGTGGCGAATCAGTCGGATCCGGCTTTCAGGAACACCGTAGACCTCTTGGAGCAGTTCCCGGGCTTTTTCTGCCATGACCACCACAAAAGCACTCCGGGCACAGATCTCGCTCAGCACCCGTTTCTGTCCCTTGGTCGGAGATTTCAAGACAGTGTGGAGCGTGGTGATGATCGGCACCCGAAGCTCTTGATAAAGGCGCAGGATATAGCGACCGTCTTCCCCGCCGAAAATCCCGTACTCATGTTGCACGCAGACGACATCGATTCCGGCAGCGCTCATCGCCTCCGCAGCCCGGACGTAGTCCCTGGGTCGCTCATCGCGGATCGCCCACGTGGCGCCAGGAGGGATCGTCTCCCCCTGGGCCTCGCGGATCATGGCCGCGATGCGCACATCGGTGCCAGCCTGGGATAGCGCTTCTGAGAGGTCCGCAGTAAAAGACGCAATGCCGCAACGTCTGGGCGGGTAAGTGCCAATGAGGGCCACACGGCGGTGTTTCCTCATACGGCTGTCACCTCCGTTTGATTTACCGTTCCTGGGTCACCGTTTCCGCCGTCACCGCGCGCTGGACAAAACGCACCGATGGCGGAACGGTCGTCCCCTGACCCACCACAGTACTGATCAATTCGGCCCCGGCGCCTACCTGCACACCATCCCACAGAACACTGTCCCGCACCACTGCCCCGGGACCCACATGGGTATTCGCGCCAATCACTGCAAAGGGGCCGACTGTTGCACCCGGAAGAATCTGGGCCCGCGGACCGATCAGCACCGGTCCAATCACTCGGGCTCCGGCGAAAATCTTGGTCGTCTTGTCCACCGCCACCCCGCTGGCGGGAAACGCACATCCCGGCAATTCGGCCGTACGAGAAAGCAAATGGCGGTGCAACAAGATATACTTCTCAGGCGTCCCCATGTCAATCCAGTAATTGTCCGAATTATAGGCGTAAAGTGCCTTCCCCCGCTCTAACAGCTTTGGAAAAACCTCCCGCTCGATGGACAGCGGCGTCCGAAGAGGAAACCACTCCAATGCGTCCGGTTCCAGAACGTACAGGCCCGCATTTATGTAGTTCGTGGTGACCTCCTCTAGAGATGGTTTTTCCAAAAAACGTTGGATTCTTCCCTTCGCGTCGCTTTCGACTAGCCCATATGGCGTAGGATCTTCCACCCAGGTCGTGGCAATGGTGACGAGCGCGTTGCGCTCAAGGTGAAAATGAACTAAAGCGGAGATGTTTAAATCTGTGACAATGTCTGCATTGCAGACGAGGAAGGAATCGTCAAAATGATGTTTCGCTTGGACAATCGCCCCGCCAGTGCCCAGTAACGACTCCTCGCGTTCATAAGCAATCCTCAAGTCCAAGCGCGAACCATCGCCAAAATAATCCTCAATCTCCTGACCACAATATCCCAGGGTAATCACGACCTCGTCAATCCCGTGGCGACGAAGCAATAACAGTAGGTGCTCCAGTTGCGGGCGGTTGGCCACCGGCACCATGGGCTTCGGCAACTTGTCCGTGAGGGGCCGCAGGCGAGTTCCCTTTCCACCAGCCAAAACTAGTGCTTTCACTCTCTCTCGACCTCCCTGTGTCATCCGGGGTGAAGCCGAAACCAAGAGGTAGCATATCGCATACCATACCCCTGGGACCTATTCGACTGTACTCATCGCCAGGTTTCGATTACCACTGAACCTATGAAACTCGTTTCGGCCATCCCCACCTATAGTAGCAAGATATGGTTTGATTTTAACACAAAATCCACTTCAATGCCAGGACCGTCCAGCCGGAAGTATGCCCGGAATGAGCAAATTTCGGTGAAAAACTCGCCAAGGCCCACTCTCTCCTGTTATTAGCACTCATTTCGCACGAGTGCTAATAACAGGCGCTGAAAACAAGGCTTCAAACCTTCCCGATAAAACAACGGGGTGTAACACAGCAGGGAGCAGAAGGTGATCCCCCTTGGCCACGGACCGCCGTCCATGGTCCCACACCACCTCCCCTGACCCTTGAATCACACTGATCAAACGAAAGACACCACATTCGTCCACACGTGCTTCTCCATCGACCAGCCAATGATCGATCGTAAAAACTTCCCCGCGCACCAAGTGTTCGATAACGGCGCCAACTCGCCCCGATCGGGCATAACCCGGCCGCTGAGGTTTCGGAGAAGGACACCTCGTAACCGCCAGCGCTTCTTTCACGTGTAAATCCCTTTTTCGGCCGTCGGCGCCGACCCGGTCGTAGTCGTAGACGCGATAGGTAGTATCGGAACTTTGTTGAATTTCCAAGATCAACAGGCCTCTGCCGATGGCGTGAAGAGTCCCGGCCGGGACATAAAAGAAATCTCCCGCTCGAACCGGGACCTTCACGAGCAGGTTGCCCCAAGCTCCTTCTTTCATGCGCTTCTCAAAGTCCTCCCGGGTCTGTGCACGATGCCCATATACAATCGATGCCCCGGGCTCGGCAAAAAGCACGAACCAAGCCTCTGTTTTCCCCGCATCGCCCCGGGGCCGGGCATAGCGATCGTCCGGGTGCACCTGAACAGACAGATCTTCGGAGGCGTCAATCACCTTGACAAGAAGGGGGAATCGGGCACCGGGCGGTAGCCCGAACCACTCCGGGTTAGCCTTCATGACTTCACTCAGCCGTTTCCCGGCCAAGGGCCCGTCGGCCACGGGAGTCGGTCCATGATCGTGGTCGGAAATCACCCACGCTTCACCAATTCCGTCAGAAGCCCCGGAATATCCGAACTCCCTCAGCCGCGATCCGCCCCAGATCCGTTCTTGAAACACAGGGCGAAAAAACAGGGGATACGCCTTCATCCATCTTCCCTCCGCAATCTTCAATTCCTCTACGTTAGGCGACGGTGTGGCGGGTGTCGGCCAACCGGGTCAATGACACCGCGAGCTCCAAAGCCTGGGCCGCTTCCTCCAGAGGCGCCCGAACAGGGCGACCGGGGCTCTGAAGAGAGGCGAGGAGATCCTCCATACACGACCGGATGGCCTGTTGATACAGAACCTGGCGGTCTGGAAAGCTCACCTGCCAGACCCGGCCTTGGCGAACGATATCCGCCTGGGCTCCGGTCGAGGCCGCCCACGGCCCGATCACCGATTCCAAACCCGGATCGTCCCGGTCCGTCCAAAGCTCTAACTTCTCGGGGATCCAACCGTGAAACAGCGCATAGCCCTCTGTGAAAACCAGGCCGGTCTGGGTTCGTTCCCCATTTCCGGGTCGGGTAAATCCGTGGTAATAACTTCCGGGTGCTCTCCAGGCCCGCCCGGACCGCGGGTCCACCCCGCGGTGCTCCACCACGGCCAACACCCGGTCTTCCGCCCTCCACCCCTCCTGGCGAACCGTTTCCCACACCGCGCCGTGAATCGGCACCACCTCTCCTCCGAGGATGTAGCGCACCATGTCAAAAAAATGAACCCCGTGTTCGACCAAAATGCCCCCGCTACGCCTCGGATCCCAAAACCAATGATGTTCGGGCATTCCTCCCCCGGCCCAGTTTTCCATCTGAACGCGCTCGGGTAGCCCCATCTTTCCGGCCTCCACAATCCGGCGCAAGAGCTCGACCAGCGGATTGTACCGCATGACAAAGTCCACCACCGCCGGGAGCTCTCTCATCCGGGCGACCAGGGCCACTTCTTTCAGCCGTTTTGGGTCCAGAGCCCCGGGTTTCTCCAAGAACACAGCCGCTCCCTGCCTCAAAGCCTTTTCGGCGCACACCGGTTGCAGGTCAGGCGGAGTCGCTACAACCACCACATCCACCGGTTCCTCTGGCCACCCGGTCCCTTCCCCTGTGATCTTCTGCACAGGATCTTGAGAAAGGCCCCGACTCCGCCGCGCCTCCCCCCATTCTGCGACTGCCTGTTCCGCGGAATCCCCGCCCCTGCTCTTCACCCATCGGAGGCGCAAATCGGGAATCGGCGCCACTGCGGACAACACGAATCGTCCAAAAGCACCGGGGCCGACGAGTCCAAAAGAAGCCATTTCGTGGACACCTCCTTTCGCCCCGATTATACAAAAGATTCCTTTTTCCCGGTAGCCGGCCGCGCCAATGCCCGAAAACACAGCGAATCGCCACAGGTTGGGGCCGCCCGGATCTCTACAGATCGGGGGAAACGCTGGAACCCCCACACGCCTGTCGACGGGGTTTGACCCGGAGCCCGGTCGAGCTCGGGAGGGCCGTTTCGATTCCTGCCAAGAAGCGGTATACTCAAAACATGAACCACCAAGACCCTACATAGCGGGAGGGAATTCTGTGCCTACCTTATTCGAGCCGTTTACAATTAAGAACCTCACCCTTCGCAACCGGGTTGTCATGCCTCCCATGTGCCAGTATTCGGTGACGGCAAAAGACGGAAAACCGAACGACTGGCATTTCGTCCACTACACAAGCCGGGCGGTGGGCGGCGCCGGGTTGATCATCATCGAAATGACCGACGTAGAGCCCGATGGCAGGATCACTGACTACGATCTCGGTTTGTGGAGCGATGATCAGGTCCCCGCCTTTCGCCGGGTGATCGACGCCTGTCACGCTTATGGGAGCAAAGTCGCGATCCAAATTGGCCATGCGGGTCGAAAAGCGGAGGATGCCCCCACTCCGGTGGCTCCCTCCCCGATTCGTTTCTCGGACCGTTACAAGGTGCCTCGGGAGTTGACCACGGAGGAAGTCCGCAACATGGTCGCGAAGTTCGAAGCGGCCTTCCGCCGGGCTCTCGAAGCCGGGGTCGACGCCATCGAGATCCACGGCGCCCACGGGTATTTGATTCACCAATTTCACTCGCCGCTGACCAACCGCCGGACGGACGAGTACGGTCAAGACCGGCTGCTTTTTGGCGTTGAAGTGATCGAAGCGGCAAGACGTGTGTTGCCGGAATCCATGCCGATCTTTATGCGCATTTCCGCCGTGGAATATGTAGACGGGGGATACGGACTCGAACAATCGGTGGAATTCTGCCGAAGATATCGAGAGGCAGGGGTGGACCTGTTCCACGTCTCCTCGGGCGGCGAGGGCCCCATCGGATCCGGGGGCACCCCCGGCGCTGAGCCGGGTTACCAGGTCGAATACGCACACACCATCCGTCGCGCTCTGGGGGTGCCGGTTATCGCAGTGGGGAAACTGCAGGACCCCAGGCTCGCGAATCGGGTCATCGAAGAGGAAAAAGCAGATTTGGTCGCCGTGGGGCGGGGCATGCTTCGCAACCCGTACTGGGCCAATGAAGCCAGTCTAACGCTGGGTGGCTCGCCCCTCACTCCAAAAGCCTACGAACGAGCCTACCGTCTCTAACCTGTGACAAGCCCTTGGCGAATCCGAGGTCAGTCAGGCGGAAGATCCGGACCCGTGGGATCTTCCGGCCTACTCCTCGGGAGTTGCTCCCTCTTCCACGCCCTCTTCATCGACAAACTCGAAGACAAACCCCCCGATTCGCACCGTATCCCCGTCCCGGGCGCCTTTGCGGCGAAGAGCTTCGTCCACCCCCATCTTCCGCAGAATTCGGGCCAAGCGGTGAACCGCCTCGTATTGATCAAGAGGAGTCATGCGGACCAACTTTTCCACCCGAGCGCCGCGCACCACAAACTCCTCGCCTTCGCGATCCACTGAAAACGTATCATCCTCCAGGCGAAACACCGGCCCTTGCGGTTCTTCCTCCACCGCCTCTTGGGCGGGCATTTGGTCCAAGAGGTCCGCCACGGCGTATATCAATTCCCGCACCCCCTCACCGGTTGCCGCAGAAATCGGGAACACCGGCACATCCCCCACCCGCTTCCGGAATGCCTGAAGCCGCTCCGCGGCTCCGGGCAGATCCATTTTATTGGCGGCGACGATTTGGACCCGCTCCAGAAGGCGCGGGTCATAGAGGCGCAACTCCTCATTGATCTGCTTCCAATCCGCGTAGGGATCGCGGCCCTCGGGGCTCGCCATGTCCACCACGTGAACGATGACCCGGGTGCGCTCCACGTGGCGCAGAAATTGGTGTCCGAGGCCCTGACCGGCGTGGGCACCCTCGATTAACCCGGGTAGATCGGCCATGACGAAACTTCGCCCGTCCCCGACATCCACCACACCGAGGTTGGGGGAAAGGGTCGTGAACGGATAATCGGCAATCTTCGGCTTTGCCGCCGTGACCGAGGCCAACAACGTCGATTTGCCTACGCTCGGTAACCCGACGAGCCCCACGTCTGCCAGCACTTTCAGTTCTAACAAGATCCACCGCTCTTCTCCGGGCTCCCCGTTTTCCGCCATGCGCGGCGCTTTATTCTGAGGGGTGGCATAATGGGTGTTCCCCCGCCCGCCTCGACCACCTCGGGCCACTACCAGGCGCTGTCCATGCCGGGTCAGATCACCCAAGATCCGCCCGCTTTCCCGGTCGCGCACCACGGTCCCCGGGGGAACTTTGATCACCAGGTCTTCGGCCGATTTCCCATGCTGATTCTTCGGTTTTCCGTTTTCTCCTCGTTCTGCTTTAAAATGGCGTTGGTAACGAAAGTCGATGAGGGTGCGCAGTCCCTCATCCACTTGCAGAACCACATCCCCGCCCCGGCCCCCGTCCCCCCCTGCGGGTCCGCCCATAGGGACATATTTTTCCCGGCGAAATGACACGATCCCGTTTCCCCCATCCCCTCCTTTCACATAAATCGCAGCCGTATCAATCCACATGATATAACTCCTTTCCATCCACAGGCTCTAAGCGTTCTTCCCGGGACTTGGGCCCTTCCTGCCCGCGGATCCGATCGGTTCCTTGCTCCCGGCCCTCCGAGTTACATAGGCGCACCTCCACGCCTTCCGGCCGAGATCTCACGAAAATCCACCGTTCCTCCCCATCGGGGTGAGCCCCCGACAACCGGGAGTCGTCACCGCACGCCCCTGCAACTTGCCGGAGTTCTCCTTCGACCTGAGAGATTGCCCCGGCGGGGAAATCCACTCCGGGAGGTCCTTCCCACATCAAATTCGCCCGGGGAAACTCGCACAAAAAACGGAGAAAAGCCCCGCTGCGATTCGGATGTTCGAGATCTGTTACCATGGCCTGCCTTTCGGCTGTACTGGCCATACGGCAAACCACCTCATCCACTCGTTCCCACCGGCGCATTTGTGTATAACCCCGAATCAATTGACACTCATTCAACCAATGATGCCGGAAATGTTGCAAGGCTTGAATCCAAGCTTTCTCTCGTTCTGACCATTCGTGGGTCTCTCCGCCCCGGGTGCCTTCTTTATGTATGATGCCCCGCCTCCGTCCGAACCACAGAAGATACAAGCCGCTGGCTGCAGAAGCCACGCCCCAACCGATGACCGATCGCTCTCCAAAATCAGCCCCCAGCCAAACGGCCGACCAGACCGCCCACAGCGTCAAAATGTGTCCGCCTTTCACCGGCCTCCCTCCTCGTATGATAGTAGTAGAAGCTCTCCTTCGTTGAATTTCCAGTAGGTCCGGAACTGCTGGAGCAGCGCTGGAGAA
>NZ_JAILZZ010000012.1:0-70692 GCF_023512215.1 Kyrpidia sp.
GGAGCGGTGGGCGGCGGATGAGCGGCGCAGTGTCAATGCTCATATTGAGTATCTTCTGCGGCAGTCGGCCCGCCGGGCGGGCCGACTGGCCAAAAAAACCAAAAAACGGGGAGGCACCGTTGGTGTTGGAGATTGGGGCGTTGGAGGCGAGAGTCCTGGGGATGGAGGGATGACGGGAGCGCCCAGAGACAGCGAAGGGGACTGGGCGTGTGGGACCCGAGAGGGGCTCCGTGACCCCATTCATTCCCATGGCGCCGTCATCTGCTCCAACCCGTTGGCGGTGGTGGGGCCGATGACGTGTTGTCGGATGATGCCTTGCCGATCGATAATAAAAGTTTCCGGTTGGCCGGTGACGCCAAAGGCTTGAGAGGCCCGGTTGTCCGGATCCATGACGACGTGGGCGTCGATGCCATATTTCTGGATGAAGCGGCGGACCGGGCCCTCGGCTTCTCCCCGATCCACCATGACCAGGACAGTGCCCGGGCCTGCCGATCGCGCGAACCGGGCGAGCTCCGGGGCTTCCTGCTGACATGGCGGGCACCAGGATGTGAAAAAATTCAATACGATCACCCGTCCCCGGTAGTTGGACAGGTGGAAGGTTTGCCCGTCCAAATCCGCCAGGGTTAACTCAGGTGCCGATTGTCCCACCGTCGCCTTGGGGCCATCGCCGCGGGCCAGATGCCACGCCGCGTAGGCCAGGGCGGCCCCGAGCAGGAGGACCGGGATGAGCAGTGCCCATTTAAATGCTTGCCGCGGGGGCGAGCCGGAGCCACCCGATGTCGATGATCTTTCCCCCGCTCTGTTCATCAGCTTTCATCCTCCAGACTCTTTTGCAGTTGCTCAATCATTCGCAGGGTGCGGTTTTGGCGCCGCATCAGCGAAAGGACATAAAGCAACGTTCCGATCCACACCACTGCCGTCCCCAGAAACAGAAATTGCATGTTGGACATGGACTGTTCCTCCTTTCCTCTGGCTCTTCACTCCGGGCTCACCGACGAAGTGTGGCGGTCAGGCAGAGCGGTTTGAATACCTTCGTCATCCCGAGGCACCACGTCGCGACCATGGCGCCAAGACGGGACGAGCTCAAGAGATGTCCGCACCAGAACCCCCATGCTCTTCCACAGTTCTGTCGCTCGCCCGTTCATACACCCGGTGCTGCAGCCGGGCCACTTCCTCCCGGGCGGCCTCGAGCCGGGCCCGGAGCCATGTGAGAAGAACGTAGAGCAGGACGAAAGCGATGCCGTTCACCATGAGAGCCTGAGTCATCGCCGGGGCCATGTTGATGGTGCCACCCGTGATGACATTGGGATGGATCGAACGCCACCAAGTCACCGAAAAGTGCACAATGGGGACGTCCAAAAAGCCGATGATGCCGAAAATGGACGCCACCACTCGACGCCTCGTGTCATCGGAGATACTGCTCCGGAGCAATAAATAAGCAATGTAGATAAACCATAGGATGAGGGTCGTGGTCAACCGCGGATCCCAGGTCCACCACGTGTTCCACACCGGCCTCGCCCAAATCGGTCCGGTGATGAGGACCAACGTGGTGAAAAACACTCCCACTTCCGCTGACGCCAAGGCCAATCGGTCAAAAGAAGGCCGCCGGGTGAAGAGATACCCGACACCGTAAACGAATACCATAAAAAAAGCGAGCATCGCTGCCCAGGCGCTGCCGATATGAAAATACATCAATCGTTGCAAATCCCCCATGAAGCGTTCCGGGGGCGCATAGATGAACGCGGCATAAATCGCCGCCAGTCCGGCGATGAAAACGACTCCCGTTAGAACAGTGAGCCCTTTATCCCGCACCCGTCACACCTCCACCAGGAGCTCGAATAACAACCAGGGTAAAAGCCCGAACAAAACCAAGTATCCCCCGGCGATCGCATACCACACGAACAAATCGCCGCCTCCGCCCCACGCCCCGGCGGTCAATCGAGTGACCGCTAAAAGGAGCGGGATGGTGAGCGGGATCATGGAAACCGGGAACAAGATCTCCCGTCCTTCGCTGGAGGATGTGAGGAAAAGCAAAAACGTCCCCACGGCCGCAAGACCCAGGGCACCCGCCACAAGCCCCGCCAGCAGCGGGACCCAGGAATTTGGGGCTGGCACGCCCAAAATGAGCCAAAAGGATGGCGTCACCGCCAGCTCGACCAAAAAGAGAAACAAGATGTTTGCCACCAGCTTACCATAAAAGATGGCACTCCGGTCCACCGGTGCCATGAGAAGGGCGTACCAAGCCTTGCGCTCTTCCTCGAAGGAGCTCGTCCGCAGCAGGATGGTGACGCAGGAGAACAGGAGGACCATCCAAAGTGCTCCCGCCGCGGCGTCTGTGGGCAAGGGCTTGCCGTTATAGGCAATGCCCAGGACCACCACGAACAAAAATCCGAACAGAACCGCCGAGGCGAGCAGCCATCTTCGTCGGTATTCCAAAGTGACATCTTTTCTCACTATGGCCCAAATTGCGGTCCACAACGGTGTCCCGCCCCCTTCGATCCATTTCCCTGAGGCCGATCGGACAGACCCAAAAAAGTTCCCGGGTCGGCACGGTCGTCTGATCGCGCCCGGTGCGCCCATCTCAAGCACCGGTTGAGGGCCCGGATCACCGGGCTCGATCCCGCGAGGCCCTTGTCCCGGAGGAAACGACGGTCACCCGCCCCCGGTTGACAAGAATCTGCATATCCGCGTTCGGCATCAATTCCGGGTCATGGGTGACCACCACCACCGTGGTGCCTTCCGCCACCCGGAGGGCCAATACGTCTTTGACCAGTCCCCGTACGCCCGGATCGAGGCCATCAAAAGGCTCGTCCAAAAGGAGCAGCCGGGGGTTGGGGAGAAGGGCCCGGGCCAGGGTCACCCGTTGGGTGTAGCCCTTTGACAAGACAGATACGGGATCGCCCAGTCGCCGTTCAAAATGGAGTTCCTTCGCCAATTGCCGGATGCGATCGTCAAGATCCCTCACCCGGTACAGCCCTCCGAAAAAACGGAGGTTCTCCTGGACGGTGAGCCTTCCGTAGAGCATCGATTCCTGTAAAACCAGGCCGATCTGTCCCCGGTGTCGGACCGAAGGACGCTGCCCGTCGAAAAGGATCTCCCCTTCACTGGGCCGCCACAGTCCCGCCATCAGCCGGAGGAGGGTCGTTTTGCCCGCGCCGTTTGGCCCTGTCACCGTCGCCAGGACGCCGCATTCAAGGGTCAGGTTGACGGGATATAAAAGGATGCGGCCATTTCGAATGATCGAAGCCCGGCGAAGTTCAATCACTGTGTCCCATACTCCGTTTCTGGCGCTCGACGGCCAACAGCCGACGCAAAAGATTGCCCCTCCTGCGCCGGTATTCCTCCTCGGGCACCGCCCCGCGTCTGCGGTCGATTTCCAGACTGGCCCATTGGTCCACCAATTGTTTATGCATTTCCGAAAGGCGGCCGGCCAGGCGCTCCTGCCTTCGCCGCAGTCCGATCACCCCGAGAATGACGACAAACGCCACCAACAAAAGATTGATCAGTGCTTTAAATTCGGTGTACTTGTATCCGGCTCCGATCACCGGCAGCCCGGGCGGGACCGCAATACTGCCCGGAGCCACTTCCCCGGCCTGGGGGATGGCCTGGATGCTGGCGGTCCAAGGCACACCGGCAGGAAGATCCGGTTTTGTGAAGCGGCGAAACTTCATCCCCTGCAAATCCACCACCTGGGTGACGGGGTAAAGTCCCTGGGCGATAAGCGCCGCCCGACCCTGAGGAATGAGAAGCGACAGGTTATCCACGTTATAAGGCTGAGAAAATTCAATGTCCCCTTTACCGTTGTCAAAAGGCAGAGCATACGTGATCGCCAAGGACTGAACCCCCGGGGGCAGGCCCCCGGGCCAAGAGACCCCTTCCGGGGTCTTGGTGTAAGACGTGGCCGTGTCCGTGGCGACCTGGACGTCGCTGTGCCCCCGGGGAAGGTGGAGGTTGACCGGGGTTCCGGCCGACGCATCAAGGGTAAAGGAATCGAACACTTTCAACTGGTTGCCCACAGGGACGGCCACCACTTCTTCGGCTCGGATGTGCACCGGGCTGTCGGCCGCTTGGACGGGGGGCTCGGCGATGATGATCTCTCCGAGGAACCCTGCTGCAGCGATCCACATTGTCGCCGCGCCGAGGAGCGGGCGTAATCGACGCCGTCGCCCGGACCGCTCGTCAGGGCGTCCTCGCGTGACGAGGCCTTGCAGTGGTGGAATCCATCGGTCGATCAACATCGTTTCCCTCCTGTCCCCCGGACGTCCGGCTTGGCGATCGCCCTTCCCGGGCATCCAGCGCCTGTATTCGCTCCTGCAGCTCCTGCTCCAGCCGGCGGAGAAACCCCGTGTTCCCGTGATCTTCACCGAGTTGCCGAATATCCGCTTCCCACAGATCTGTCAACCGGCGGTATTCCTCGTAGGTCAATTTGCCCATCTGGTAATCGTACTCCAAATCCAGACGTTCAGCGAGCAACATTTCCTCGCGTTCCAACGTTTCGTCGGCGCCAGGGCGACTGTCCCCTGACTCCGGGGCCCGCTTGCGGAAGGGTGATACGACAAGAGCCAGTGCAGCTGCAATCAGGATGACGGGAATGAGAATCGTCACATCATCACCCCCCGACG
This sequence comes from Kyrpidia sp., assembly GCF_023512215.1. NCBI lineage: Bacteria > Bacillati > Bacillota > Bacilli > Caryophanales > Alicyclobacillaceae > Kyrpidia > Kyrpidia sp. The sequence goes on from NZ_JAILZZ010000012.1 coordinate 4,623, forward strand.
GGCGGTCGGCGCCCGCGTACAATCAGAATGAAAATGCCGAGGCCCAAGATGATCACAACGGCGGGCACTGCCCACACGAGGGCTCCCACTCCTTGGGCGGGCGGTGCGGCCAAAATGTCGTTTCCGTATTCGGATACGAGAATCTGCCGAATTTCGGCCGGGGTCTTTCCCTGCTCAAGAAGGCGGAAAATCTCGATCCGGAGGTCATAAGCCTGCTTTTCTTGGCACGTGGCCCCGGTGAGGCTCGGGGGACAGCCTGGCGGATGGTACTGGGAGGCGATATCGAGCACGTCTTGCCATGTCACCGTCTGCCCCGCGGCCAAAACGGGGGTGGCCAGCAACAGGGTCGAAAGCAAAGCTGCGATGGCGATCAGCCGCTGAAACATGGTCACGGCCGAACCTCCACTCCGGGCATCTCCACCCGCCCCACTTCCTGAAACGCAGACCTCGCCGGCCATAGACTGATCAGTGTTCCGGCGACCAGGAGATATCCCCCGTACCAGATCCAACTCAGCATGGGGTTGCGATGAATTTCAAAGAGCACCTTGCCCTGGGTGGCGTCCATCCCGGCCATGACCACGTACAGGTCATCGATGGGTGTACTGCGGATGGCCACCTGGGGCGCAGGCTGGGAGCCGTTTAGAAAATACCAGTCCTCGGGTTGCAGGATACCCAGGGATTGGTCGCTTTTTTGCACCAAGAGTTGACTGTAGACCACCGCCCGTCCCGGCTCGTCCCGGGTGGCCGATCCGAGGAGTGTGAGCTGGTACGGGCCGATGGTCACCATATCCCCGGGCTTCATGACCACCTGTTTCTGCTCACTGTAGGAGCCCGAAACCACGATGCCCAGCACGATCAGTAAAACCGCCAAGTGGACGAGATAGCCGCCATAACGCCGACGCTGCTGCCCCACCAGGCGCACCAACGCCCTCAGGGCGTTTTCGCCGGTCAGCCTCATCCGCGCCGCGGTCCCGGAGGTGAACTCCCTGAGGGTAATGGCGCCGACAAATACGATACTCCCCAGAGCAGCGAGCACCGCGCCTTCTCGAATCCCCAGGGCGATGAAGACGGCCAGGGCGGGCAAGGTCAGGAAAAAAGGCGTCATCAGGCTCGCCGCCACCCGGCGCACCGTCGAATGGCGCCACGCCACCACGGTGCCGATGCCCATCAACAGCACCAGAGCCACCGCCAACGGAGCGGCCACGGTGTTGAAGAAGGGCGGCCCGACCACCATCTGCCGGCCGATCAACCCTTGGCTGATCACCGGAAACACGGTGCCCCATAACACCGCGAAGGTCAGGGAGACAAACAGGACGTTATTCAACACAAAACTACTTTCCTTCGACACCGGAGCGATGGGCGCAGCTGTGGATTTTAGCAGTGGCCACCGCCAGGCCAACAGTCCGAAAGCCGCCACGAGCACAAAGGCGATGAAGGTGAGAAATACCGCGCCGAGCGGGCCGTTGGAGAAGGCGTGCACCGACCAGAAAATGCCGCTCCGGGTCAGGAACGTCCCGAAAATCGTCAACGTGAAGGTGAGGATCACCAGGGCGACGTTCCAGATTTTGAGCGTGCCTTTGCGCTCTTGAACGATGCTCGAGTGGATGAACGCCGTGGCCGTCAACCACGGGAGCAACGAGGCATTTTCCACCGGGTCCCAACTCCAATAGCCTCCCCAGCCGAGAACCTCGTAAGCCCACCGGGCCCCGTACAGAATTCCCATACTGAGGAACAACCACGCCACCAAACTCCAGCGCCGCGTGACCCGCAGCCAGGCCGCGTCAGCCCGGCCGGTGAACACCGCGGCCATCCCGTAGGCGAAGGGCACCGAAAAGCCGATGTAGCCCAAGTACAGGGTGAGCGGGTGGATCGTCATGCCCGGGTTTTGCAACAAAGGATTGAGCCCGGCACCGTCGACGCTGGTGAAAGGCAGGAGTTGAAAGGGCTTGGCGACGGTGTTGAGCACCACGCTGAAAAAGAGGGACACGACGCCGAGAGTTGCCGTTACATAAGGCTGAAAATGCTCATGCCCTTCGGAACGGGCAAAAGTGACCACGACGGTGTATAGGGTGAGCACCCAGAGCCACAACAAGAGCGACCCCTGATTCCCCCCCCAAAAGGCTGAAATCCGATACAGAATCCCCAGATCCCGGCTGGTGTAATCGGCCACGTACTCGTAACGGAAATCTCCGGTGACCAAAAGTCCGATGAGGGACAGGGAAGCGAGGCTGGCCAGTCCCGCTGCGGCCACGGCAGCCCGCCGGCCGCTCATGATCCAGCGTCGATTCCCCTTCCAGGCCCCATAGGCACTGGCTGCGATCATGTACAATAAGACGACGGCGGACAGAAGGAGTGACCAGCGACCGAGTTCACCCATTGAGGCAGCCGCCCTTCATTGCGCCGGGATGCCGGCCGGATGCTGCCCCGCTGATCCCGGAGGGGTGCTCCCCGGCTGTTCCGGCTGCTGCGCTTCATATTTGGACGGACATTTCACCAACAGTTGATCGGCGTGGAGGACTCCGTCAGAGCCCAGTTTGCCCTCGGCCACCACGGGCCAACCGTTGGAGAAATCCGAAGGCTTTACGCCGTGATACACAACGGGCATGGTATGGCTCGGATCTGTGCCTTGAATGCGGAACGCCAAGGTGAGGGTATCCGGATTCCACTGGACGCTGTCCGGTGCGATGTTGCCGCTCACTTTGAGAGAACGGCCGATCAGTGACTGACCTTTTGCCGCCGCTTCATCCACGGTCAGGTAGTAACTGGCCGCCCGGGTCACCCCGACCCAGATCAGGCCCCCGATGACCGCAAGAACCACGATCAATGCCGCCACGGCTTTGGTGCGGGTGGACATATCGCAAACCTCCTTGCCTTGGCCGGGAAGATGATTTTTAACGTAAGAATTACATTATACTCATCGTACCATGTCGGCGGGAGATCTTCATCCCTCTTCACCGAATTGTCGGTTGTTGTCCACAGGCGCCACCGGGCCGCTTGGATCTGCGGGGTATCCCGGGCCGGGTCGTGGTACAATGCTCCAAGAGACGCTAAACGGGAGGGTCCGCCGGTGAACGCAAAAGGAAATGAAGGAAGCGCAAGTGGAATCGAGCAATTGGCTGTCAACACCATTCGCACCCTGGCCATCGATGCCGTGGAGCGGGCGAACTCCGGTCACCCCGGCATGCCCATGGGAGCTGCGCCGATGGCTTTTGTGCTGTGGACGCGTTTTTTGCGCCACAACCCGGACGATCCCCGGTGGCCCGACCGGGACCGATTCGTGCTTTCGGCCGGACATGGATCGATGCTATTATACAGCCTGTTGCATCTTTCGGGATATGATCTCACGTTGGAGGATCTGAAGCAGTTTCGACAATGGGGCAGTCGGACTCCCGGACACCCGGAGTACGGCGTGACTCCCGGGGTGGAGGTGACCACCGGCCCTTTGGGCCAGGGTCTGGCCACTGCGGTGGGCATGGCCATGGCCGAACGATTCTTGGCCGCGCGCTTCAACCGTCCCGAGCATGAGGTGGTGGACCACTACACCTATGTGTTGTGTGGGGACGGGGATCTCATGGAAGGGGTGTCGGCGGAGGCGGCCTCCTTGGCCGGACACCTCAAGCTCGGAAAATTGATCGTCCTGTACGACTCCAATGACATCTCCCTGGACGGGGAGACGAGTTTCGCCTTCACCGAAGATGTGAGGGGACGCTTTGCGGCTTATGGGTGGCAGGTCCTTCGTGTGGAGGATGGGAATGATTTGGTGCAGGTGGCCCAGGCAATCGCGACCGCCCGGGAGGAGGACAGCCGTCCCAGTTTGATTGAGGTGAAGACCACCATCGGCTACGGCAGTCCGGAGAAGGCGGGCTCGGCCAAAGCCCACGGGTCGCCCTTGGGAGCCCAGGAGGCTGCAGGGGCAAAACGGGCCTACGGCTGGCCTGAGGACGCCCAATTCTGGGTGCCTGGGGAAGTCCGGGAGTATTTTGCCAGGGCGAAGGAGAAGGGTGCGGCGGCCCAGCGGCGGTGGCTGGAAAGACTGGATGGGTACCGCAAGGCGTATCCCGAACTGGCCCGGGAGTTCGAGAAGGCCCTGGCCGGGGATCTGCCCGAAGGTTGGGATCGGGATCTTCCGGTGTTTCGGCCAGAAGAGGGGTCGCTGGCGACCCGGCAGGCCTCGGGCAAGGCCATTCAAGCCTTGGCTGGCCGGATCCCCTTTTTCCTCGGAGGGTCTGCGGATCTGGCGTCGTCTAACGAAACGGCGATTCAGGGGGAAGGGGCTTTTCAACCCGGCCGGTACGACGGGCGGAATCTCTGGTTCGGGGTGCGGGAGCACGCCATGGGGGCAGCGCTCAACGGGATGGCCCTGCACGGAGGTCTTCGGGTATATGGGGGCACGTTCCTGGTGTTTTCTGATTATATGCGGCCTGCGATCCGATTGGCGGCGCTGATGGAGCAACCGGTGGTCTACGTGTTCACCCATGATTCCATCGCCGTGGGAGAGGATGGGCCGACCCATCAGCCCATCGAACACATCCCAGCCCTCCGGCTGATTCCCGGACTGCGGGTGTACCGGCCGGCGGACGCCAACGAGACGGTGGCCGCGTGGCGGGATGTATTGGCCCGACCCGAGGGGCCGGCGGCCCTGGTGCTGACCCGGCAGAAGTTGCCGGTGCTGCCCGAGACCGGGCGTCTAGCTCCCGAGGGGGTGGCCCGGGGCGGGTATGTTCTCGCCGATGCCGAGAGGCCTCAGGCGATCATTATCGCCACAGGGTCTGAGGTGAGTTTGGCGATGGATGCAAAAAAACGGCTCGACGCCGACGGGATCCCCGTCCGGGTGGTGAGCATGCCCTGCCGGGAGTTGTTCGAACGTCAGCCCGCTGGATACAGAGATACCGTCCTTCCGCCCTCGATCAAGGCTCGGGTTGCCGTGGAGATGGCCCATCCCATGGGCTGGGACCGATATGTCGGCGACCGGGGCCGGGCGATCGGGATCGATCACTTTGGCGCCAGCGCTCCGGGAGCGCGAGTGCAACAGGAGTTCGGCTTTACTGTTGACCGGGTCTGCGAAGTGGTGCGGGAAGTGCTCGAGGGATAGTTCGGCGGGTGGGAATTGCTCCACGATGAGCACGTCAAAGCGGCGTATCTCGGAGTGTAGAGGCTGGCCTGGGAGCGCCCGGCTTTAGGCCCTGGCGCTCCCGGGTGGCAACGGGCAGCGGGTGTCCGCGCCCGCTCAGCCCCTCCCCAATACCCGGTCGAGATAAGCCCGGGCGGCATCGGGGTTGCCGAGGACGCCCTCTTCTCTCTCGCGGTCTTTTTCAAGTTTCTCCCTGGCCTTGATGAGAACCTCTTCCGCTTGATGGGCGGGGACGACCACCACGCCGTCCACGTCTCCCACGACGATATCCCCCGGGTGCACCGTGACCCCGGCGCAGGAGATGGGTACCCCGGCCTCCCCCGCTCCCGATTTGCCGCCGGCGGCCACGGTGGTGCCCCGGCAGAAAACGGGAAAATCGAGCTCTTGAATCCCCGAGACGTCTCGAACGGCGCCGTCCACCACAAACCCGGCGAGACCCAGGGTTTTCATGAGGCCGATGACAAAATCCCCGGCGACGGCGTTATACAGATACCCCTTGGCATCGGCGATGAGCACGTCGCCCGGCTGGGCGTCCCGGATGCCCTGCAAGAGCTTCAGGTTGTCTGCAGCCCGGAGTTTCACCGGATAGGCCCGGCCGCAGACCGTCCATTCTTTCTTCAACGGTTTGATGGCGGGGTCGAGGTTGGTGAGCCCTGCCAAAGCATCGGAGATGCAAGTCGTCGGCAATTCTGCGAATTGGGTGATGAGGGAATCAAGGTGAGATGAGCTCATGTACAGTCCGCCTGGCCCAAGGCCGGACGGGGTCGCCTCCTTTGCGTCGATTTCATCCAAAAAAGACCTGTTTCCACGGTGCTTCAAAACTGGGCAACAAATGATCCGGCCGATGAGCCGCCAGCTGCTCCGCCGTGAAGGGGCCGGTGGCCACCGAAACGGTCTGCACGCCGAGGTGACGCCCGGCCTCAATGTCCCGGGGCGTGTCGCCGATGACGTAGATGTCGTCCGCAGGCAAGCTGCCCAGACCGTGGTGATCCCGGGCGCGGTCGATGGCCGCCTGGATGACCTTCCACCTGGGCACCGGCTCATCTCCGAACCCCCCGGTGCGAAAATATCCGTCCAGTCCGTGCCGCCTCAGTTTAATCCAGGCCCCGGCTTCGATATTGCCCGTGCCCAAGACTTGCACCACATCCTGGCGCCCCGAGAGGGTATCCAGCGCTTCGACGATTCCCGGCGTCGGCCCCCCGGGGTGGGGGGCGGCCAACATCCGGTCCAGCACCTGCACATAATGGGCAAAATACTCCCCTCTCCGCTCTTGGGGGAGCCCGTGGCGCTCAAAGGCCTGCCGGACGATCTCCACATCCAGTCCACCGGCCATGTCGATTCCCTCCAAGGCGTCCCGGATGCCAAATTTTTCTTCGAAAGCCACCTCCATAGCCCTGCGTCCCACCCCCGGGGTGTAGGTTAAGGTCCCATCGATATCCCAGATCAAAAGTTTCACAGCCAAACCTCCTCGGTTGACGCCGCGGCGATTTACCCGTATGGTCGAAGTTGGTTCCATTATTCTCATCATACCACGGTTTGCCTGCGGGAGGCGCGACGGACCGGGCAATGAAGGCGGAGGAGTTGGCTTGAATGTCAGGTTACCTCAATACCATGGCGGAGGTGTCGCTACCGATTCTCTTGGCAGTACTGGGCGGGGCGTGGTTGGATCGACGCCGGCGTTTGGATACCCGGTCCTTGGCGGAAGTCAGTCTGTATCTTTTGGCACCGAGCCTGGTGTTGTTCGCCCTCCCGGAAGGGTCGGGGGGCGGCGGGGAGATCGGGGCGATCGCTGCTTTCACGTTCTTGAACACCGGGCTGATGTGGTTGGTGGGGGAGGGGGCGGGGCTGTGGCTCGGCCTGGGCCGGGCAGGGAGATCGGCGCTGTCGATGACGAGTGTTTTTGGGAATTCAAACAACTACGGGTTGCCGGTGGTGCTTCTCGCCTATGGGACGGCAGGGTTTTCCCGGGCGGCGGTTTATGTGGTGGGGCAGATTCTGCTCATGTACACCTTGGGGATTTATCTGGCCAGCCGGGCGACGGCCGGCGGGAAGGGGGCCTGGCAGGCGGTGTTCCGCATGCCGGTGTTGTACGCGGCGCTGGTGGGCGGCGCTGTAGCTTTTCTCGGTTTGGGGTGGCCCAAGGGTCTGAATGAAGCCCTTCACCTGCTCGGGAACGCCTACCCCGCCGTGGTGCTGTTGATTCTCGGGGTGCAATTGGGTCGGGCGAACTGGCGGGGGATCGGGGGGAAAGAGTTGTGGGCGGCGATTCTCATTCGCTTGCTCGGCGCCCCGGCGGTTGCTTTTTTTTGTTTGTGGATATTGCACATCCAAGGGCTGCTCGCGTCGGTGCTCTTCGTGGAGGCCAGCATGCCGGCGGCAGTGAATACCGCAGTTTTGGTGGAGCAGTTCGGAGGTGACCGGGAATTGGTGGCGAAGACGGTCGCCGTCACCACCGCCGCCAGCTTTGTATTACTCCCTCTTTTTGTGGTGATCGGCCGGACCCTTTAAGCGGGCCCGGCCTGCTCGCAGATCCTCCTTATGCCCCCTTATTCCCGCCCGGGGTCGATGGACTTCCTGGGGGCCGCCTTTTCATCATCCGGGGTGTTGATCATGTGGTGGGCGGTCATGGTGAGGCGCTCAAACAAAAAACCCCGTATGGGCTCCTCAATCCCCGCCTCTTCCAGGGCTTCGGACATGCAGGACAACCACGCCCTGGCCCGTTTCGGGGTGATGGGAAAGGGCATGTGACGTGCCCGGAGCATGGGAGGGCCGTATTCTTGAGAATACAAGGGGGGACCGCCGAAAAATTGCGTGAGGAATTTATACTGCCGCCTGGCCACGGGGGTGAGGTCTTCCGGGAAAATGGGCTTTAAGTCCGGGTGTTGTCCGACCCGTTTATAAAAAGCGTTCACCAGACGCTGAACGGTCTCGGCGCCGCCGATCAACTCATAAGGCGTTTGATCCGGGGCGAAGGGCTGTAACATCGTATATGCCTCCTCTCGAGGAATTGCCTGGGGATACCCGGTTTCGTACCGGGATGGATGATCCGATCTTCATTGTATCAAATTCCGGAGTAGATCCGGCATTTCCCGACCATTCCCACTGTTACCCTGTCGATGTTCAATTTTTTATGATTTCGAAACGGCGTTCCGTTTGGTATATTGGTAGTGCGAAACGAATGGTTGGTTGAAGTGCGATCATGAAGGTGTGAAGGAGCGTGAAGGACCGTGACAGAAACCTGGGTGCATCGGGCGAGAAGGCACACCATCGGAGATACCCTTCGCCGGAGCCGAATGCGCCATCCGGACAAACCGGCGCTCAAATGGAGAGACGAGGAGGTCACTTACAGGGAGTTGGACGAGCGGGCCAACCGGCTGGCCAACGGGCTTTTGGCCGCCGGGGTCAAAAAAGGCGACCGGATCGCCATGCTTTCGAAAAACTGTCTCGATTTTGCCGTGGTGTGGTTTGCCGTAGCCCGGGCCGGGGCGGTGTTTGTGCCCATCAATTTTATGCTGGGTGCCGCAGAAGTTCGATATATTCTCGAGCATAGCCAATCGGCGGGATTTTTTGTCGCTCCTGACCTGTTAGAAACTGCGGAAAAAGCGGTGGAAGGGCTGGATTTCGTCCGGTACCGGGGGCTGGTGGACACTCCGGAATCCCGGGGCCCGTGGCGGTCTGTGGCCGAGTGGTCTGCCGGCCAGCCGGAGACGGAGCCCGATGTGGATATTGACGACGGGGATGTGGTGAACATCCTGTATACCAGCGGCACCGAGTCCCGGCCCAAAGGGGCCATGCTCACCCACCGCAGCCTGATTGCCGAGTACGTGAGCGGCATTATTGACTGCGAGTTGACGGCGGAAGATCGGATCATCCACGCCCTGCCCCTTTTTCACAGCGCTCAATTTCACGTCCTGCTCGGCCCGCAGATTTATCTCGGCGCTTGGGGGGTGATCGTCGAGGGCCCGGCGCCGGAGTTGGTGATGGAAACGGTCAGCCGGGAACGAGTGACCCAGTTGTTTTGCCCGCCGACGGTCTGGATTTCTCTTTTGCGGCATCCGAAGTTCGACGAGTACGATCTGTCCTCTCTGCAAAAATGTTACTACGGCGCGGCGATTATGCCGGTGGAGGTCCTGAAGGAACTCACCCGCCGGCTGCCGGGTGCTCGGTTCTGGAACGCCTACGGTCAGACGGAGGTGGCGCCCCTGGCGATGATCCTGCGCCCGGAGGATCAGCTTCGCAAACCCGGGGCGGCGGGGAAGCCGTGCATCAACGTGGAGAGCAAGATCGTGGATGACGAGGGCCGGGAAGTGCCACCGGGGACGGTGGGAGAGATCGTCCACCGGACGCCCCACGCCATGATCGGGTACTACAACGATCCGGAAAAGACGGCGGCGGCTTTTGAGAACGGGTGGTTCCACAGCGGCGACCTCGGCGTGATGGACGAAGAAGGGTATGTCACCGTGGTGGACCGCAAGAAAGACATGATCAAGACCGGCGGGGAGAACGTGGCGAGCCGGGAAGTGGAAGAAGTGATCTACCAACATCCGGGGGTAGCGGAGGTGGCGGTGATCGGGGTGCCCCATCCGTACTGGATCGAGGCGGTTACGGCCGTGGTGGTCCCGAAAGCCGGATCCCAGCTCACGGAAGAGGAGCTGATCGCTTTCTGCCGGGAACGCCTGGCGGGATTCAAGGTTCCGAAATTCGTCGTCATCACCGACGCATTGCCGAAAAACCCGAGCGGGAAGATTTTGAAGCGGCAATTGCGGGATGTTTATCAACACCTCGGCGAGCGGCCGGTATCCTGATCCTGTGGCCACAGCAGGTTCAGGGCCGCCTGATCGGGCTCTCCCCGCGATGACGCCGGATATCCGGCTGGGCTTCGGGGGGGCCGTGGGGCGGCCCTTGCCCCGCCCGTTCGAAGGTCCCCCAGACGATGGGCTGGCCGTTCCGGACCATTTGGCGGCCCCGGGCAAAAACATGAGCGATGTTCAGGCCAGAATCCACGGCGATCAAATCCGCGTCGTACCCCGGGCGGATTCGCCCTTTGCCCTGAAGGCGGAGGACCCGGGCCACGTGGGCGGTGCACAGGGAGACGGCTTTTTCCGGAGCGAGGCCCTCTTTTTCGATCATGTCCCGAATTTCCTCCCACAAGGTGGTCGCCGAGCCGATGGACATGGCCACAAGGTGGCCCTTGTCGTCGAAAATCGGGGAGCTGCCGTTGCTGTCTGAACTCATGGTGATCTGCTCGATGCGCACCCCCTCCCCCAGGAGTTCCGCCACGGCTTTACTCGGTTTGACCGAAACTTTGTCGTGGGCTTCGGGGCGGATCCCCGACGTGATGTCCACCACCCCGCCCCGGGATGCGAACTGGACCGCGTCGTTCAAAAGCTCCGGCCGGCGATTGAGGTGGGTGGGGGTGAACTGGGTGGGCGGAAGGTAAGATTGATCCAAAGCTTCGAACAGAGGTTTCAGGCCGCTTGGGTCGTCGCCGATATGCAGGTGGACCACCCCGGCTTTTCCGGCCAGCATGCCGCCGACCCGGGCTTCACTGGCGAGATAAATCAGATCGTGTACCGTGGGGTGGGTGGACCGCTGGTCGGAGATGGCAATTTCCCCCACTCCGATCACTTTGTCGATGAGGACGATGTCCGAGCGGGGGTTGTCGGTGATGGTCCGGGTGGGAACCTGGTAGGCGCCGCTATAAATATATGTGGAGATGCCCTCCGCCTCCAAAGCCCGGGCTTTGGCCAAAAGCCCGGAGACCGTGCGGGTGGTGCCGTCGGTGCCGAGGACGCCCACCACCGTGGTGACTCCGGCGGTGGTCAGGTGGCTGAGGGCCACCTCCGGCGTGCGGTTTTGGAAACCCCCTTCTCCTCCACCGCCGGCGATGTGGACGTGCTGGTCGATTAACCCGGGAAACAAAATCAATCCCGACAGGTCCACCACCGCCGTCGGTAAACTGGAGGGCGGCTCGATGTGCTCGGCGATGTGGGCCACGGATTTGCCAAAAAGAAGCACGTCCCGGCGGCCGAGGGGTTCCGGGGCGTACACCTCGGCCCCCGTCAACAGAGTGAAGTGTGGATGTTTTTTGGAAGATGCTTCGGAAGTGCTCACGGGATCTCCCTCCCTGCCTCGTCAAGGCCGGCTAAGCCGGGCGGCCAGGGAAGCCGTCCATCCTCCGCCACCTGATCCAACTTCTGTCGGCCATGGATTAGCGTTGGGAGACGCTGGGGATTTTATGCGCCGGGCGCCAGTCGTCCAATTCCAGTTGCACCGTTTTCGCGCCATTCCATTCGTTGATCTGCACCCGGCCCACCAGGTGGACAGCCCGGACGCCCTGGGCCAAACAGCGAATATCGTCCCCCCTTCGCCAGGCCAAGGCCGTCAGGGGGTGTTCGGGGCTGCCGATCCGGAGTCTCAGATGGGCCGCCGAGGCTCCCAGGGTTCGGGACTCGAGGAGGGGGGCGGACCGGACAAATAGTTTGGGCGCCGGATTGCCGAGGCCGTGGGGCTCCAGGGCGGCCATGGACTCGGCCAGGCGGAGATCGATCTGGTCCAGGCGGATCTCTGCGTCGCACACAATCCGGGGGCGAAGGTCTTCGGGGGTGAGCCGGGAGGCGGCCACTTCGGCAAACCGGCGGCGCAAATCTTCCACCCGCCCGGCGGGCAGGGAGAATCCGGCGGCCATGGTGTGGCCCCCAAAGCGATCAAAAAGGTCGGCGATTTCTTTCAGACCGCTGTAAAGATCGAACCCCGGAATGCTTCGGGCGGATCCTTTGGCCGTATCCCCGTCCAGGGCGATGACGAGCGTAGGGCGATAGTGTTGTTCCACCATTCTCGAAGCCACGATCCCGATGACGCCGGGATTCCAGCCTTCGCCGGCCAGGACCAGGGAAGGCTGTGTCTGCCATTCCGGGTGCCGGTCGATTTCCTCCGAGGCGGCGGCGGCGATCTCGTCGCAAAGCTGCTGCCGTGCCCGATTAAGCGTTTCCAACTGCTCGGCCCACTTCCGGGCTTCTTCGGGGTCGGCGGTGATGAGAAGCCGGAAGGCGGCGTTCGCCGTCTCCAGGCGCCCGGCTGCGTTTAACCGGGGGCCGAGTTGAAAACCGAGGTGGCCGGAGGTCAGAGGACGCCCGTCAAGTCCCGCGGATTTTATCAGAGCAGCTACCCCCGGTCGGCGGGGATTTTGTAACTGTTTGAGGCCAAAGTGAACGAGGATGCGATTTTCCCCCATGAGTGGAACCAGGTCCGCCACCGTGGCGATGGCTGCGAGGTCCAGGAACTCCTCGGGAACCCGTCCGAGGAGACCCTGAACCATTTTAAACGCGATCCCCGCTCCGCAAAGGTTTTTGTCGGGGTACGGACACCCGGGTTGCTTCGGGTTGACCACCGCCAGGGCCCTGGGGAGTTCCGCCGGCGGTTGGTGATGGTCGGTGATGATCAGGTCCATCCCGAGGCTGCGGGCGGTCTCCGCCTGGCGGAGGGCCGTGATTCCCGTGTCCACGGTGATGATGAGCCGCACTCCCCGGGCGTACAGCTCCCGTATGGCTTCTTCATGAAGGCCGTATCCTTCTTGAAATCGGTCGGGTATGTAAGCCTGTACCCGGGCGCCGAGATCTCGGAGTGCCAGGTACAGGATGGAAGTCGCACAAACCCCGTCGCAATCGTAATCCCCGTACACGGCGATGGACTCCCGGTTCTCGAGGGCCTTTCGGATGCGGGCCAGGGCCGGGGCCATTCCTTTCATCATCACCGGGTCTTCGAGGTCTTCGAGGCGCGGGTTCAGGAACCGCTTGGCTTCCTCCCCGGTTCGGATGTTGCGCGCGGCGAGGATTCGCGCCATAAATGAAGAGAAGCCCTCCCGCTCTAAGGTGGCGACAGCGCCGGGGTCGGCGGGGGCCGCGATCCATCGTTTCAATGTCAACCCCTTCTCTCTGCGAGCCTATCGAGATTCCAAACCTACGGTAAAGGATTTGAGCACATCATGCAAGGGACGGGCATTGAATTTCCCCCGCTGGTGGAGGGGGTATTTTTATGTCGATTAAATCGCTTTGAAGCGGAAGTCGAGGTGGAGGGGGAGACGGTCCGGGTGCACGTGCCGAGCCCCGGCCGGTTGACCACCGCGGTTGACCCGGGAATGCCGTGTTTTCTGGCGCCGACGCCCGGCGCCGGGCGAAAGCTGCCTTATCGCCTGTTCATGACCCGGCCGGGGGGGCACTGGGTGGTCATCGACTCCCTGGTGGCCAATCGGATGATCAAGCAAATGCTGGACCGGGAGGGACTGCCCGGGCTGCCGGCCGGTCGAATCCGAGAGTGGCACTCTGAACCTCGATGGGGGCATGGACGGTTTGATTTTGAGGTGATCGATGAGGAAGGCATCCAGCATTTGATTGAAGTGAAGTCGGTGAATGACGCCGAGGATGGGGTGGCGCGGTTTCCGGATGCCCCCACGGTCCGGGGAGCCCGGCACCTTCGCGAACTGGCGGAGTTTCAACGCTGCGGGGATGGGCGGGGGTGGGTGTTGTTTGTGGTGTTGCGGGAGGATGCGGCCGTTTTTGCCCCTCATCGGGCGATCGATCCCGATTTTGCCGAGGCGCTGGGGGACGCCGCGAGGGCCGGGGTGGAGGTGTGGGCGATCTGGAGCGACATCGGGCCCAAAGGGATGTGGTTGAAAGGTTGGACGCCCTGGCGGCCCGGGTAGGGAGGGGGGGCTTGGGTTCGAAACGGTGCTGCGTTCCGGAGGGCCCCGTCCCCGGGGATCGCAACGGTCAGTGTGCGGCTGTCCGCCGGGTGAAGTTCCGGAGCACCGCTGCGGCAGCCAGGAGCAGGACGAGGCTGTAGGCGATCATCACGGCCAGCAGTCCCAGGTTGTCCGCCAGGGCGGTGGCCGCGGGCGGGCCCACGGCCAGGCCCAGGGAGTAGGCGGTGTTCACGATGCCGAAGGCCACCCCGTATCCGCCGGAGCCAAAAGTGCGGTCGGCCGCGGCGGTCATCATGGGCATGCAGGGGATCATCAGGATGCCCCCGGCGATGCTGAAGATGGTGAGTGCGGCCACAGTGGCGGATACCGTGGGGGCGAGGGCGACGGTGGGAGCGAGAACGGCGGCAAACAGGGCGCCGGTCAGGATCATGGCCCGGTGGTTCCGGCGGTCGGCCAGCCACCCCAGGACGGGTTGTACAGCGGTGTACACGGCGCTCATGATCCCGAAGACGATTCCCACCCCGGCCATGTCGAGCCCGAAACGGGCGTGGAGATCCCCGGGCAACAGTGGTTCCAGAATGCCGTAACCGAAGGCGGCCACGGTGATGATAACGGCTCCCAGGCGGATTTCGGGAACACTCAGGACCACCCGGGTGGGCGGCGCCTCTTTCCGGGCGATCCCTTTACCCTTTGGCAGGGCGAAAACGGCGAAAAAGAGGACGGTCGCCCCGGCGGCAATGACGTAAAAAGGGGCGGAACGGCCAAACCAGCTGGCCACGGTGCCCCCGAAGACCGGGCCGACGATGGTGCCGAGGTTCGTCCCCATCATGGCGAGGGAGAGGTACCGCCCCCGCCATTCCGGGGGTGCCACATCGGTCACCAGAGCCGGGCCCGCGCTCCAGATCGCCGCCGCAGCCAGTCCTTGAAGGAGTCGGCTGAGGATCAGCGGCCACACTGAGGCGCTCCAGGCGAAGGCCAGGGTGGTGACCACGAGTCCGGCGAGGCCGAGGAGGAGCACCGGACGCCGCCCCCAACGGTCGGCGAGAAGGCCGAAGGGCACTCCGCCGGCCAGCAGCCCGGCGGAATAGGTGGCGAACACGGCCCCCAGAGCCCAACCCGGGGCGCCGATTTCGGCCAGGTACAGGGGCACGATGGGGACGATGGCCCCGTAGACCACAGTGTCAAGGAACACGGAAGCCGCCACAATCAACAGGGCGGTCCATTTCATGGTATGACCTCCAAAAATGCAGAATTGGCGACTGGTGAACTGCGAAATCCGTTTGGGAGCCCCTGCGGCGGGGTGGGCCGCGCAGCCGTGCTGAAAAGGCCAGCACGATCATAATGGAGAAACGAGGTTTTTTGCAACGGCGGCGAATTGGCGGGAGAGGATAAGGGCTTGAAGTGGGGGGAATAGGTTATGGAGAAAGAGAGGAGTTCAGGTGTTGTCATAAGTTCGTGGGGGAATCTGCGCCATCGAGCAGGAAGCTTTCATCCGTGGCTGATTCAGGTCCTACCGGAACCTATCGTTCTGCTTTTGTACGCAGTGATCATCGGCATCGTCGGAGGGTATGGAGCGGTCGGTTTTCGGATGCTGATCGATGGGTTTACTCGATTGTTTTTTGAAGATGGCCGTCGTTGGCTCGCATGGCTAGGGGGCCCGGAGGTTTTCTTCTTTCCCGTTATCGGACTGGTGTTTGTGAGCGCGATCGTGAAATTTTTTGCACCCGAGGCCAAAGGACACGGCGTTCCGGAAGTCATGGCGGCCATCGCGGAACGGGGAGGCAAAATTCGACCCCGGGTGGTTCTTGTCAAAGCCGTGGCATCGGCGCTGTGCATTGGGTCCGGGGGCTCGGTGGGCCGGGAGGGGCCGATTGTCCAAATCGGCTCGGCCTTCGGTTCGACCTTTGGCCAACTTCTCGGCCTGCCCGAGCGGTATCTGCGGCTCCTGGTGGCCTGCGGCGCGGGCGCCGGCATTGCGGCGACCTTCAATGCCCCCGTTGGCGGGGTTATGTTCGCCACCGAGGTCATATTGGGCAGTTTTGCCCTCCAAAATTTTGCCGCCATCGTCATCGCCAGCGTGGTGAGCGCCGCCATTGGGCGCACGTATCTCGGGGATCATCCCTCCTTTCCCATGCCCCTTTATCAAGTTGGGCATTTTTCCGTATATTGGGTTTACGTGATCATCGGCCTGCTCGCCGGGTTTTGGGGGTATGCGTATATCCGGGTGTTGTATCGGATCGAGGATTGGTTTGATGACCGTTCGTGGCCGTTCTGGGGGAAAGCGCTTGTGGGCGGTGCGTTGATCGGGGCCATCGGAATCCGGTTTCCACAAATTTTTGGTGTCGGCTATGAATGGGTGAATCTCGCGCTCACGGATCAGTTGCCTTTGCACCTCTTGTTGATCCTGTTGATCCTTAAGCTCTTGGCGACATCGATCACCATCGCCGCCGGAGGTTCCGGCGGGGTGTTTTCCCCCGGTTTGTACCAGGGAGCGATGCTGGGCGGTGCCGCGGGGGTTCTTTTTTCCGCCCTCTTTCCGAATAGTGGGATTAGTCCTGGTGCATTGGCGGCGATGGCCATGGCCGGGGTATTCGCTGGCAGCGCCCGGGCTCCGGTCACGGCGATTATGATGTTGTTTGAAATGACGGGTGATTACAATTTGATCCTCCCCCTGATGATCTCCTCGGTGCTGGCTGCCACCATCACCGGCCTGTTGTCCAGGGAGTCCATCTATACCTTGAAGCTGGTGCGCCGAGGGTTGGACATCACGCGCCTGCGGCACCCGGATCGGTTGAAAGCAGTTTGTGTGGGGGAAGCGCTGCCGCAAAACCACCTCACACTTCCCGGCGATCTCACCATCGCTGAGGCGTGGGAACAGTTTGCGGGATCTCGGGAATGGTTTGCGTGGGTGCGGGACGCGTCCGGGAAACTCATCGGATCCGTGGCCCGGGCTCAGGTATTGGAAGCGCTCAATCAGCGGCGGTTTCTTGAACCTGTGGTCGTCCTGTTGCCAAAAACGGTGCACCGAATCGATGAACAGGAGACCCTCGCAGCGGCTGCCACCAAAATGAAAGCCCTCGGAGTCACTTATCTGCTCGTATGTCGTCGCGATGAGCCGGTGGGCGTGATCGGCAGTTCTGACATTGTTCGCGCTTACAGGAGCCTTGACTAAAGAGGGCCGGGAGAGGCCGACCGCGGCTTGAGGGGGTTGTTCATGAGCGATACCATCCGGGCGTTTCTCCTCATCTTGTCGGGATCTTTTTTCTTCAGCGTGGTGGTGAGTCGCATTCCAGCGCACAATCCTCCCCGTCAATGCGGCGAGCGCCGGGGCCTGGGAGGGAGGTCTTAAACGACCGACCGATCGCATATCATAAACCGGCGCCGGGGAGAAAACGGCGAGGTGAAGGGGACCCCGCCGGGCGCGGTAAGGCCGGGCGGACGGTGATGCGGCGCCACACATTGAGGAGGGCGAGGTTGACCGACTCGTTTTTTTGCGCGGCCTCCTCCTCTTGTCGGGTGGTGAGGCCGGGGAGGGCCGGGGACAACTCGCCGCACACATCGGCCCCTATGACGGAGCGCCGGAGGGCAACAGTTTCAAACAGGTGAATCAGCGATTGGGCGTCCAGCCCACCTTGGTCCCAATTGGTATGGGCAGCCCCGGTGTCGAGGACATCTTTATCGATGCTGACATACACGCCTGCAGTTGGGATCTGGGCCAGAAGGGGGGCTGGGTTGCCGGTGAGGGGGTGGGACAGTGGTATTTTTGTCCACAGGAACCTCTTTGGACTGGGTTCTGCGATCGACAGGCCTGCGCCGTCGGTGTAGACGATCCGCTTCAAGGACCGGTGCCGTTCGGTGAAGCGGACCCAGTTTCCACAGGTCAGCCACTCGTTTGTCGCGTCGGCGGCGTCATCGTGGTGATCGATCAAAACTAATGTGAAGGACCGGGAAATTTGACGGAGGAAAAAGTTCGTCAGGTAGTGGTAATCGCCACTCCCGATGAAGGTCAGTCTCCCGGGGGGTAGATGGGACAGATTTCGTTCCAGCGCCCGCCCGCGGTCGGGTGGGCACAGCCATTTCGGCGGCGAGGGCAAGGGGACCACCTGATCCACCGCCTGGCGCAGCCGGGGTTGAATTTCGAAAGCCGGATCGAAATCGAGCAAAATCGCGGGGCGCCGAGGTGATGCGGTTGGCCCTGGGGACATCCGCGGTCACATCCTAGCCGTGAGATTTTACAAAAATTTTACCATGGTACCCGGGGCAAGTCCAATGGTGGGAAAAGGACGACGTCCGGGGTGACCTCGTCGGCGTCCGATTGAGGTTGTTCTAATGTGCAATATTACTTGTCTACTTGAATTAGATCTCGAAATCTGGTAATTTGATTATGTAGTAATGTCTGGCATCTTGAGTTCGATCAATCCGGCAAAGGGGGAGCGGGCTTTTGCGCGTCGAATACCGGTATACATACGAAACAACGCCGGAGGAGTTGTGGCCGATTCTGAACGATCCGGATGTGCTGAAGCGTCGGCTCCCAGGATGTAAACGCCTGGAGGAAGTGGGAGAGGGGAAGTACACCTCGGAGTTGGGGCTCGACGTGGGGCCTGTCAAAGGCACGTTCACCGGAGAGGTGGAGGTCCTGGATCCCGATCCGCCGAAGGAGTACAAGCTGCATCTCAAAGGGAGCGGGAAGCCGGGGGAAATCGATGCCGTGGCCCAGATCCGCCTGGAGGAACAGGAGGGGAAAACCGTCCTGACGTGCTCCGCCGATGCCCATGTGACCGGAATCATGGCCTCGGTGGGCCAGCGCATCATGGGTGGGGTGGCCAAGTTGTTGCTGGGGCAATTTTTTAAAGGTGTCGATCAGGAGATGAAGCGGGCAAAGTCGTAGAATCATCAACGATGTGAGGAGGGGCCGGGATGGCGGCGACGAAAACGGTGGTGACTGTCAAGGTCAATGGCGTGGAACGGACGGCGGAAGTGGAGCCCCGGTTGTTGTTGGTGCATCTTCTCCGGGATGTGTTGGGGCTGACGGGGACTCACATCGGATGCGATACCAGCCAATGCGGGGCGTGCACGGTGCTGATGGATGGCCGAGCGGTCAAGTCCTGCACGGTGCTGGCAGTCCAGGCGGATGGGCACGAGATCACGACGGTGGAAGGCTTGGCCCAGAACGGTCAGCTTCACCCGGTGCAGGAAGGGTTTTGGGAAAAGCACGGTCTCCAGTGCGGGTATTGCACGCCCGGGGCCATGATGACGGCGGTGGAGATCCTGAGGCAAAACCCCAACCCCACCGATGAGGAGATTCGTGAAGGTCTGGAAGGGGTCATCTGTCGGTGCACGGGGTACGAGAACATCGTCCGCGCGGTCAAATATGCCGCTGAGCGGATGCGGGGTTAAGGAGGGGAAGAGCCTATGGCAAGCGTGTTCGGCACGGCCATCAAACGGCGGGAAGATCCCAGGCTCATTACCGGCAACGGCCGGTACACGGATGACGTACAGTTGCCCGGTATGTTGTATGCGGCGATCTTGCGCAGCCCCCATGCCCATGCGAGGATTCGCCGGTTGGATGTGGAGAAGGCCAAAAGGGCTCCCGGGGTGGTGGCGGTGTTCACCGGCCAGGATGTGGCCGGGAAAGTGGCGCCGATTCCCACGGCGTGGCTCCCCCCGGGTTCGGACATCAAGACCACGGCCCATCCGGCCCTGGCGGTGGAAAAGGTGCGTTATGTCGGGGACGGCGTGGCGATGGTGGTGGCGGAGAGCCGCTACGCGGCCCGGGATGCTCTGGAGTTGATCGAGGTCGATTATGAGGTTTTACCGGCGGTGGTGGATGCGGAGAAGGCGATGGAAGAAGGGGCGCCAGTGTTGCACGACGACGCGCCCGGGAACGTGGCGTTCCACTGGCAGGCCGGGGAGGATCCGGCGGCGGAATTCGAGGGGGCCGATGTGGTGGTGCGCCATCGGTTTCGCCAACAACGGCTGATTCCGAACGCTATGGAGCCGCGTTCGGCGGTGGCTCAATACAACGCCGGAAGCGGTGAGATGACCATGTGGCTCACTTCCCAAAACCCGCACATTCACCGTTTTCTTTTGTCGAATATTCTAGGGATTCCGGAACATAAACTCCGGGTTGTCGCGGTGGATGTAGGGGGGGGATTCGGCAGTAAGATTGCCTGTTATGCCGATGAGGCTTTAGTGGGTTTTGCCGCGCGAGAATTGGGGCGGCCGGTGAAATGGACCGAAGATCGCCGGGAGAATTTTCTCGTTACGACCCATGGCCGGGATGAGGTAATCTACGCCGAGTTGGCCGGCAAGCGGGATGGAACCATGGTGGGACTTCGGATTCGCATGGTGGCCAACATGGGGGCTTACCTGTCCACGGCAGCGCCGGGGGTGCCGACGATCCTCTTCGGGTTGATCACGGTGGGACCATACCGGATCCCCAAGGCGCATGTCGACGTGTTCGGGGTCTTCACGAACACCACGCCGACGGATGCGTACCGTGGGGCAGGGCGACCGGAGGCGACGTATGTAATCGAGCGGATGGCCGATCTGTTCGCCAAAGAGATCGGAAAAGATCCCGTGGAGATTCGGGAGAAGAATTTCATTCCGTCGGATGCGTTTCCCTACACGACGCCCCTGGGACTGCAATATGACAGCGGGAACTACGAGGGAACCCTGCGAAAAGCCATGGATATGCTGAATTACGAAGAGTTCCGGAAGGAGCAAGAGAGGCTCCGGGCCCAGGGCCGGTACGTCGGCATCGGGTGGTCGACCTATGTCGAGATTTGCGGACTCGGGCCGTCACAGGTGGCCGGTGCTGTGGGATTCCAGGGCGGCCTGTGGGAGAGCGCCACGGTGCGGGTGCACCCAGGCGGCAAAGTGACGGTGTTCACCGGCGCCTCGCCCCACGGTCAAGGGGAAGAGACCACCTTCGCCCAGATTGTGGCAGATCGGTTCGGGATTCCGGTGGAAGATGTGGAGGTGGTTCACGGCGACACCGATCGGATCTCCATGGGGTGGGGAACGTACGGATCCCGGACAACGCCGGTGGGTGGCAGTGCCATTGCCATGGCGGCCGATCGGGTGCTGGAAAAGGCCAGGAAGATCGCTGCCCATATGCTCGAGGTGTCCGAAGAGGATGTTGAATTCGCCGACGGAACTTTTCAGGTCAAAGGGGTGCCCAGCCGTCAGGCGAAATTCCAGGATGTGGTTCTTCAGGCCCACTTGGCGTGGAACCTCCCGCCCGGAGTGGAGCCGGGCCTTGAGGCCCAAGCGTTTTATGATCCGGTGAATTTCTGCTATCCCTTTGGCGCCCACGCCTGTGTAGTGGAAGTGGACCCGGAAACGGGGAAGATTGAGATTCTCCGCTACGTGGCGGTGGATGATTGCGGGCCGGTGATCAATCCGATGATCGTCGAAGGCCAGGTGCATGGCGGGATCGTACAGGGAGTGGGCCAGGCACTGTGGGAAGGGGCGGTGTACGACGAGCAGGGGCAGCTGGTGACGGGCTCTTTCATGGACTACGCAATGCCTAAAGCGAAATTCTTCCCGGCCTTTGAGACCGCCCACACCGTCACGCCCGCTCCGCACAATCCCCTCGGAGTCAAAGGGATCGGAGAAACGGGGACCATTGCCGCAACGCCTGCCGTGGTCAACGCGGTGGTCGATGCTCTGGCGCCTTTCGGAGTCACCGACCTCGAGATGCCGTTGACGCCGGAGAAGATCTGGAAGGTCATCCATGGGAGGGAAGCCTGATGATTCCAGCAGCTTTTGCGTACGAACGGGCGCGATCGGTTCAGGAGGCGGTGCAATTGCTCGAAGCTCATCAAGGGGAGGCGAAGGTCCTCTCCGGGGGGCACAGCCTGATTCCGCTGTTGAAACTGCGGCTCACCTCTCCCGGGGTGCTGGTTGATATCGGCGGTATCTCTGAGCTTCGGGGCATATCGGTGGAAGGGGATCGGGTGGTGGTCGGCGCCCTGACCACCCACGGCGAAGTGGCATCGAGCGATCTCGTTCGCGACAAGTTGCCAGTGCTGGCCGAAGCAGCGAAGCAGGTGGGAGATCTGCAGGTGCGCAACCGGGGCACAGTGGGGGGCAACATCGCCCATGCCGATCCGGCCTCGGATCTGCCTGCGGTGGCATTGGCCCTGGATGCGGTGGTGGCGGTGGAGGGGCCTAGCGGGCCAAGTGAGGTGCCGGTGGCGGACTTTATTCTCGGCCCCCTGCTCACGTCTCTCGGGGCAAGCGACGTGGTGGTGTCCGTGGCCTTCCCAATCCCACAAGGTTCTTGGAAGGGTGCGTATGAAAAATATCCTCACCCGGCCTCTGGCTATGCGGTGGCGGGGGTGGCAGCGGTTCTCGGAGTGGAGAACGGTATAATCCGCGATGCACGGGTAGGGATAACCGGAGTGGCGGATACTCCGTACCGGGCCCGGGAGGTGGAAGCAGCCTTGATCGGCCAGCCCGCCGGGGAGGAGGCGGTGCGCCGTGCCTCAGAACGGGCTGATGCCGAGGGCAGTTTTTCCGGGGATCTCTTTGCATCGGAGGATTACCGCCGGCATCTGAGCCGGGTCTACACCCGAAAGGCTTTGCTGCGGTGCCTCCCCTGATGTTGCCTCTTGAAAATCTCGCAAGAGGCCATTTCACGGGCGGGATAAACGTAGTATAATAGATCAAACTGTTCAATAAGTCGGTGGAAACAGAAGTGCGTGCGGGAAGGGAGGGATCCTGGTTACGTCTCAACTTGTAACCAGGGGATGATCTGCGCAGTCCATTTACCGATTTGGAGGCCGTCCGGTCGGCTCTTCGCCGGGAAGGGTATATTGCCGATCATTCCCTTGCCGTCGCGGTGTTTTTGACCTTGCGGTTAGAACGGCCTCTTTTTCTCGAGGGAGAACCGGGGGTGGGCAAGACGGAGGTGGCGAAGGTGATCGCCGCAGCCGTCGGCCGCCCCCTTGTCCGCCTTCAGTGCTACGAAGGAATCGACCGGGAGAGCGCCCTGTACGAGTGGGATTTTCCCCGCCAGATGCTGCACATCCGTCTGGCGGAGGCGGCTGGGATGCCCGGCGGTGGGCAGGGGGAAACGGAGAAAGTTTGGAGAGAACGACTCGAAGGGGAGCTGTTTTCCCGCCGCTTCTTGTTGCGGCGGCCGTTGCTCGCGGCCGTGGATCCCCAAGGGCCCGCACCGGTTTTGTTGATCGATGAGGTGGACCGGAGCGATGAGGAATTTGAGGCGTTTCTTTTGGAACTGCTCGGGGAGTTTCAAGTGACTATTCCGGAGATTGGCACTCTAAGGGCCGAGGAGAAGCCCGTGGTCATTCTCACGTCCAACCGAACCCGGGAAATTCACGATGCGTTGAAGCGTCGTTGCTTGTACCATTGGATCGATTATCCGGATTTTTCGAAGGAGTTGGAGATCCTGCGTCTCAAGGTGCCCGGGGTTCCCCGGGAGTTGGCGATACGGATCTGTCAATTCGTCCAGCGCCTGCGCCGGGAACCCCTTTATAAAAGGCCCGGGGTGGCGGAGACGATCCATTGGGCCGAGGCGCTCTCCGCCCTTGGAGCCCGGTCATTGGATCCCGATCTGGTGGAGGAAACCCTCGGGTGCTTGGTCAAGTACCGGGATGACGTGGAAGTTCTCACGGCGGTGCGGGAAGATCGGCCCTACTTTGCAGATCTGCTTGGCGAGATCGAGGCGATGCCGGGATGAGCACGGACAGGGGGGATCATCTGCTCTCGGAGCGGGCGCTTCTTGAGAGCGGGAATCGGATCCTGGCCAACTGCGCGGTGTTTTTTCGGGGGCTGCGGCGAATGGGGATCCCCGTGAGCGCAGAACAAGAGGCGCTTGCCCTTGAGGCCCTGGCCTGTCTCCCGCCGGGGGACGAAACGGCGATTCGGGAGGGCTGGCGGGCGATCTTGGCCCACAATCCGACGGAGCGGCAATGGTTTGACACCGCGTGGCGGCAGTTTGTCCTGATGCTGATCGGGGTCCGGGAACCCCTTGTTGCCACCCAGACGCTCATGGCGAGTGTCGCGAGGCTCCGGGCGTCTTGGCGGAATCCGCCGCAGGTGATCTGGCTGGGGGCCGGTCGTGACGACTCCGAACAATCACAGTCCGAGGCGCAGGTGCCCCTCGTGGTGCGGGGCGGCCGGACTGTCGAGGAAACGCTGCGCGATCGGGATGCCGCCCGGCTGACGCCTGAGGAACTCCGGCAATTGGAAAAGGTGGATGTGGCTCCTCTGTGGCGCTCCAGCCGAAGGGAGCGAACTGGGCGAAAGGGGCGGCACTGGGACCCGTCGGCTACCCTCCGGAGTGCCGCCCGGTGCGGGGAGTGTTTGGAACTCAAACGCCGCCGGCGGGTGGTGCGCAAGCGAAGAGCTGTCTGGGTTTGTGATGTCAGTGGCTCGATGGAGCCTTATAGCCGGATGGTGCTGCGGTTTGTGTACGCGGTGGCCAGAGCGGGAAACCCAGTGGAACTCTTTGTCTGCAGCACCCGCTTGACTCGGTTGACTCCGGCTTTAGCGTTGCGGGACGCGGATCGAGCCTTGGCGGAAATGATCGGCGGGGCGCCGGATTGGTCGGGAGGCACCCGGCTGGCGGCCGGCCTGCGGCGATTGCGCTTGGAATGGGGCCGGCGTCTCTTGCCGGGGGCCGCTCTGATTTTGGTCACCGATGGTCTTGAGGCGGAAGATCCGGAGGCGCTTGGCGCGGAGGTGCAGAAGCTACGGGGGCTCGCAAGCCGCACTATATGGCTCAACCCGGCCAGATCGGATCCCGACTATGAGCCTACAGCCCGAGGTGGGGTGAGGTTGGCGGGTGCGGTGGATCACCACTGGCCGGGCTACAGTTGGCGTAATTTTGAAGAGGCATGGGACCGCCTGGGCGACCTGGAGAAACCATCTACTGCGGGAGGAAAACGCGATGCGGGATCTCGAAGATATCTTTGAGGCCGGGTTGGCGGAATCTGAAGCCGGACGCCCGGTGGCCATGGCGTTGGTGGCCGGGGTGGAAGGGTCCGCCTATCGCCATGCCGGGGCGAGGATGTTGGTGCGATCCGGGGGTGCGGCAGAGGGGGCGGTGAGCGGAGGGTGTCTGGAAAATGAGTTGGTGCGGGCGGGTGTCGGTGTGGCGGCGACCGGAGAAGCCCAGTTGATGACCTACGATATGCGGACGGACGAAGATGCGTTGTGGGGATCGGGCAGCGGATGTGCTGGATTGGTGCGGGTGTTGGTGCATCGGCCGGAGCCGGAGATTCTGCGGGGCGTGCTCAATGAGTTGCGGGCGGGGCGCACGGTGTGCCTCGCGACGGTGGTGGATCCAGGGAAGTCAGGGATTCCGGCGGGCAGCCAGGCGTTCGGGACGCCATCCGGTGGCGGGGAAGAGGGTCCTATGGGTGAAAAAGCCGCCGGATACCCCGCCCTGGCCGACCTGTGGAACGTATTGCCCTGGCCCGAGGACGGGCGCAGGGCCGTGTATGGGCGCGTCGAAACCCCTTCCGGGGACATGGCGGTGCTGGTGGAACGGTTGACTCCGGCCCCCGTGATCCTAATTCTCGGTGCCGGCCACGACGCGCCAGCGATGGCCGATATCGCTCGAACGGCGGGTTTTCGGGTGCTCGTGGCGGACCACCGGCCGGGCTACGCGGCCGCTTCTCGGTTTCCTTCTGCGGACCATGTGTTTGCCGTGGCCCCGGAGAAGGCCCCGGACTCATTGTTCACTCCCAACACTTATGTGGTGGTGATGACTCACCAACTCGAATGGGATGCACGATGGTTAAAGCGTCTCCTGGTGGCCGACGTTCCCTACATCGGACTCTTGGGGCCCCGCGATCGAGCTCGGAGGCTATTGGCGCAGTTTTCCGATTGGACGGGTTCTCCACTTCCCCCTGCAGAAAAGTGGGAACACCGGTTGTACAACCCCGTGGGATTAGATCTGGGGGGTGAGGGACCCGGCCCGGTGGCGTTGTCCGCGGTGGCCCAAATCGCGGCGGTGGCCAACGGTCGGGACCCTCAACATTTATCCGCCCGATGGGGGGCACTTCAGGTGGGGGCCCCATGATCGGGCCGGGGGATTTAGAACGCCGGGTGGGCGCCGTGATCTTGGCGGCCGGGCTGTCCACCCGCATGGGGCGGCCGAAGTGTTGGCTGCCGGTGGGAGGAAGGCCGCTTTTTTTGTACAGCGTGGAAGCCGCGGTTCGGGCGCGTCTTCACCCGGTGATTCTCGTTGGGAGCGAAGACCCGCGGCCGTTCCGCGATGTGGTGAAAGATTGGGCTGTGGAGGTGGTGCCCAACCCGGAACGCCATCGAGGGATGTCTACGTCATTGATCCGAGGTCTGGCGAAGCTGCAGGGACGTGTGCAGGCCGTCATGATCCTACTCGCTGACCAACCGTTGGTGACGGAATCGCTGATTTTGGTGTTGCTTCAGGAATACCGGATGGGTTATAAGGCTGGGGTGCGCATTGTTCGCCCGACCTTTGAGGGATTGCCCGGTCACCCGGTTCTGATCGATGAAGAACTGTTTTCCGAGATGATGGCGATCACCGGGGACGAAGGCGGCCGGTCGGTTCTCGCTCGTCACCGCGACCGCATGAAGATGGTGCCTTGGGGGGATGAACGGGTGGGTTTGGATATTGATACGCCCCATGCCTATCAGCAACTGCTGAAAATGTTGCCGCTGGTCCAACAAGGTCGCGGCGTCCATTCCCGCTTGGAAGGAGAACGGGTCGGCCCCGAAGCGCCCTCGACCGGGGCCCTATAGATTGACTCCGGCGGTTTATCATAGAAAGAAAGTGGGGGAACACCCATGGAACCCTTGATTTGTCTGGATGATTCGGTAGGCACCGGCCGACTGGTGGACCGGTTCGGACGGGTTCACGATTATCTGCGCATTTCCGTGACCGACCGCTGCAATCTTCGCTGCCTGTACTGTATGCCGGCGCATGGGGTTCAATTCATGGACTCCCGGCGGTTGATGACTTATGACGAGATCGTCACCGTGGTTCGGGTGGCGGCCCGCCTCGGGGTCAAGCGCCTGCGGATCACCGGGGGGGAACCCTTAGTTCGGCCAGACATCGACAGCTTGATTGAAGCCCTCGGGGCGATCCCGGGGATTGAAGATATGGCCATGACCACCAATGCTCTTCTCTTGGCTGGCCGTGCCGAACGGCTGTTCCGGGCGGGCCTTCGGCGGATCAACATCAGCATCGATTCATTAAAACCCGATCGCTTTGCCAAAATTACCCGGGGTGGAGATCTCGCCAGGGTGTTGCGGGGGCTGGAGGAGGCGGAGCGGGTTGGCATGTCTCCCATCAAGATCAACGTGGTTCTGATGAAGGGGCTCAATGAGGAGGAGATCGACGATTTCCTGCGCCTTTCGGTGGAAAAACCGTATGTGGTGCGGTTTATCGAATATATGCCCATCGGGCACGAGGATGAGACGTGGAAACAAGCGTACCTGCCCTTGAACCGGGTGTTGGAACGGGCTGCGGAGCTGGGGTATGAGATCGAACCGACGGCGGTGCCAGGCAACGGCCCCGCGGAAAATTGGCGCATTCGGGGCGGGGCGGGGGCCTTTGGACTCATCCATCCAGTGAGTGCACATTTTTGCTCAGCCTGCAACCGACTACGCCTGACCGCGGACGGCTATCTAAAACCGTGCCTCTATTGGCAGGAAGAACTGAACGTCCGACGCTGTAATGGCGACGAAGCAGCCTTAGAAGCCATGTTTTACCGAGCTCTGGAGATTAAGCCAGAGCGTCACGAGATGGCGGAAGCCTTGGAAGGGAAAGAGCGGAGCCACCTGCCCACGATTCGCCGAATGTCTCAAATCGGCGGGTAACGACGGGGTGATTTTGTTGCGGGGTCCGGGACTCAATGCGTCGGTGCCCCGGCGGTTATAGTTTTCCATACATGAGCGGTCTGATGACGGGCGATCCTATGTGGTGCGCGGTTGGTTAAGACTTGACCCATCACAAGGGAGGGACCCGGCATGCAGGACCCACTGAGCACCGGCCGCCGAACGGATGCCGTGCGGTCGGATGTTCCGGTCCAACGCGAATCCGATCCAGCGAAAGAAGACATTGAGGAAGGCATGGACCGGATGATGAATGAGGGCGGGGGCGTGGTCGACCATTACCATGAACATGTGCCCGTCCTTCGCAACGACCTGGTAAACGTTGATGAGAACCCCGGTGCCGAATAATGCCGGGGTTTTATCTAAATTCTTCCTACAAGGGGGTCATTCGATGAGCTCATCGGCAACGCTTTCGATCGAACAACGGACTTCCAACAAAGTCCGCATTCGTATCCTCCCGTTCATGTTTGTGCTGTACATCATTTCGTTTCTCGACCGAGTGAACTTGGGGTACGCGGCTTTGGACATGAATAAAGCCTTAGCCATTACCAGCGAGCAATTCGGTTTGATTGCCGGAATTTTCTTTTTTGGATATTTTATTTTCGAAATTCCCAGCAATGTTTTGATGCATCGGATTGGCGCTCGGATCTGGATTGCGCGAATTCTGCTTAGCTGGGGTTCGGTGGCGATGTTGACCGCCGTAGCCCAAAACGCCGTGCATCTGTATATCCTTCGGTTTCTTCTCGGCGTGGCGGAAGCGGGTTTTTTCCCCGGCATGATTCTTTATCTGACGTACTGGTTTCGGGGTCGGGAATTGGCCCACGTCGTGGCCCTGTTCATGACGGCGGTGGCGGTATCTAACATTATCGGAGCCCCGGTTTCCGGGGTTATCCTTGACTATGTGGATTGGTTTGGGCTTCCCGGATGGCGGTGGCTCTTCATCCTGGAAGGAGCGCCGGCGGTGATTTTTGGTATTCTGACGTTCTTCGTTTTGCCGAACCGTCCCCGGGATGCGGCCTGGCTGACCGAAGAGGAGAAATCCTGGCTTCAGGGGGAGTTGGACCGGGAAGCGGCTCAAAAATTGCATCAGGAAAAAATGAGCTTGGGGCGGGTGTTCGCCAGTGGCCGGGTGTGGTTGCTCGCCTTGATTTATTTTGCCGACGTTGTCGGTTTATACGGGATTGGGTTCTGGATGCCCCAGATCATCAAAGGGTTGTCCCAGTATCTTTCCAACACGGCGGTGGGGCTGTTGGCGATGATCCCCTATCTGGTGGGCGTCGTGGCCATGGTATGGAGCGGCCGGGACTCGGACCGCAAAGGTGAGCGCCGATGGCACGTGGCGGTGCCTTTACTTATTGCCGGGGCGGGGATGGCGGTACTTGGTCCCGTGAGCAATCCATTTTGGGCGATCGTCTTGCTCAGCATCACCACCGCGGCGATTTACAGTGTCGTGGGGCCGTTTTGGGCACTGCCCAATCTGTTTCTCGCTGAATCGACGGCGGCGGTGGGGATTGCCATCATTAATTCCGTCGGTAACTTGGGTGGGTTTGTGGGGCCGTATATCATTGGCGCGCTCAAAGCCTCCACAGGTTCGGTGGCGAGTGGACTCTATTTTCTTGCCGCCTGTCTCTTGGCGGGAATGATCCTCGTCCTGCTTTTGCCCCTTCGCCGGTCTGTTTCCAGCCGTTCGGAATGAACGGGTTGGCCAAAGACGCGGGGCCGCCGGTTGCCTATGACCCTTTATAAAGCGATTGACAATTTTCTTGGGAAATTTGTATGATGAGAAGTGAAGTATGTATCGGAACAATGTTCCGTATTATAGAACACCGTCGGGCACGGACGGGAAGGGGGATGGCGGTGGACCAAAGTGGAAAGCAAGCGGCGACGGTCGACGCCCGGCGGGAGGAACTGCGGACCGCCTTCGGCCGGGACGCCGTGACGGTCAGAGCCTTTGCGGGAACACCCGACGGGCCGTCGGCGGATCTGGATGAATTGCGGCCCCGGGATGAACGGGAGGCGGCGGAGATCGTTCGGTGGGCGGCGGACAGAGGGGTGCAACTCTTGCCCCTTGGGGCGGGGACCCAGTGGATTCCGAGTCTGCAGGAGGGCGCGGAGCCGCTGGTCGTGTCTGCGACTGCCCTGTCCGGTGTTGTGGAGTACGATCCCGGAGACTTGGTCATGGTCGTCCGGTCCGGAACACCGCTGGCTGAAATAGAGCGGGTCGCCGGTGAACACGGGCAATGGCTGCCCGTCGATCCCCTGGTGAGCGAAAGGGCCACCTTGGGGGGCGTCATCGGTACCGCGGCGGCGGGGCCGCATCGCCTCGGTTACGGACCTCTGCGGGACTGGGTCATCGGGCTCCGAGCGGTGACCGCAGACGGACCGATCCGGGCAGGCGGCAAAGTAGTGAAGAATGTGGCCGGGTATGACGTGACGAAGCTTTTTATCGGATCCCAGGGCAGCCTCGGCCTGGTGACCGAGGCGGCGATCAAACTCCGCCCCATTCCGCCGGAGCGGCGGCTTCTCGCTTTCAAGGCCCCGGATGTCGAACCACTGCAATCTTTTGCCCGGGAGCTGATGGACCGCTCCTGGAGTCTATCGGCGGCGGAGTGGATCAACCCGGCCCTGGCGGAGGCTTGCGGTCTGCCCAAGGAGTGGATCGCCCTTCTTGGCACGGATGAGTTACCCAAGGCGGCCCAGGGCGCGGTGGAGGGGTGGCGCCGGCTGGCGAGGGAACACGGTTTGGAGGAGATTGGGGCATGGGCGGGCCGGGACGCGGACGACCTTTGGAGTCGCTATGGTAACGCTTTGGGCGGCACCCCGGCTTTGCGGTTGCGATGGGTGATGTGGCCAAGCCAGGTTCCCGGAACGGCGTTGCACCTTCACGCCGGGCGCGCTGGGGGAAAGGTGAAGGATGGCCCCGGAACGGCCGGCGAACTCGCGAGTTCTTTGCGCGAAGAATCGACCGATCGTTTGTTCGTGTCCGGAGGACTGGGTACCGGAGAGGTCCGGGCGGCCTGGATCTTGGGGGACGCTGTCCCTGAGGAGGCCGGCCATCACATCCTTGCCCGGATCGCGGCGGTGACTGAGGCGGTGCGATCAGACATGGGGCGGGTGCGGGTGGAACGCGTGCCTTTTGCGTGGAGAAAATCGCTCCTCGGGACCCTCGGATCCGCCGCGGAGTCCCCACTTAGCCGCCGGGTGAAGGAAGTCCTGGATCCTGGAAACGTCTTTGTCTCCGCAGATTTTGTGGGAGGTGTATGATCGATGCCGTCGGTAGGGGCAGAGTCGGCCCGGGAGGATTACTCCCCAGGGCCTGCGGCCGGGCAGCCCGGCTCCTTGGAGGGGACCACGGTTTTTCGATGGGACGATCCGCCGGACCCTGATAAATATTCCGTGTGCGTTCATTGTGGACTTTGTTTGGAAGCATGTCCAACGTATCAAGAGCTGGGCATTGAGAACCAATCTCCCCGGGGGCGGGTGTACCTCATCCGGGCGGCCTCTGAAGGGCGGCTTCCCTTGGACGAGGCATTGATCGACCCGGTTTTCCGGTGCCTCGACTGCCGGGCTTGCGAATCGGTCTGCCCATCGGGGGTTCAGGTCGGGACGCTGATCGAACAAGCCCGGGGACAGGTGTTCGCCGCCCGGCCGGCCCGGGGCTGGCAAGGTTTTGTTCAACGCTTGTTTTTGCAGCGGATTTTTCCGCGCCCAAAGCGCCTGCGCAGGTTGGCCCGGATTGGCCGATTTTATCAGCGAAGCGGCCTGGCCCGCCTCGCCCGCAGCACCGGGGTTCTGAATCTTTTTCCGTCCCACTTGAGGGAGATGGAGGCGGCCCTTCCGCAGATTCCCGCCACCAGCTCCAGAGAGCTGCTCCCGGCCCAGGTGCCCGCGCAGCGGCAACGCCGGGGGCGAGTTGCCCTGGTCACCGGCTGTGTGATGGACGTCCTGTTCACCGACACCAACTTGGCCACGGCCCGGGTGCTGGCCCGAAACGGCTACGAGGTGAGGGTGCCCGAGGGGCAGGTTTGCTGCGGCGCCCTGCAGGTGCACGCCGGGGATCGGGAGACGGCCAAAGCCATGGCCAGGCAGAACATCGATGCGTTTCTGGCCGAAGACGTCGATGCGGTGATCATCAATGCGGCGGGCTGCGGTGCGGCGATGAAAGAATACGGGGAACTTTTGCGGAACGACCCGGCCTACCGCGAGAAGGCGGAGCGGTTCAGCCGCAAAGTCAAAGATGTCGCGGAGTTTCTCGCCGAAGTGGGATTCGATCCTCCCAAGGGCAGGGTGGAAATGACGGTGACCTATCATGATGCATGCCATCTGAGCCACGCCCAGGGGGTTCGCCAGCAGCCCCGGGAAATTCTCGCCTCGATTCCGGGTCTGCGCGTCGTGGAGATGCCCGATTCGGACCGCTGCTGCGGGAGCGCGGGAATCTACAATCTCACCCACCCGGAGATCGCCAGCCCCTTGCTCGATCGGAAAATGGCCGACGTCCCCGAAGAGGCCGAGGCGATTGTCATGGGCAATCCCGGGTGCATGATGCAAATCCGGGCAGGCGTCCAGCGAACCGGGGCCACGCGCAAGGTGCTGCATACCGTGGATATCCTGGATGCGGCCTACCAGGCGGAGGAGGAAAATCGATGAGCGCGGCGCGGGAGAAGTTGGTGGAGGAACTGGCGCGGATCGTCGGCCCTAAGAATGTGATCTCAGACAGGCACCAGCTCATGGCCTATGAGTGCGATGGCTACACCATCC
This sequence comes from Kyrpidia sp., assembly GCF_023512215.1. NCBI lineage: Bacteria > Bacillati > Bacillota > Bacilli > Caryophanales > Alicyclobacillaceae > Kyrpidia > Kyrpidia sp. The sequence continues at coordinate 37,067 of NZ_JAILZZ010000012.1, forward strand.
AGCGGGGCGTCCCCGCCGCAGTGGTATTCCCGGCGGACACCGATCAGGTGGCGGCGGTGGTGAAATATCTCCATCGGGAGAAGATCCCCTTTGTTCCGAGGGGGGCGGGCACCGGGCTGAGTGGCGGGGCTATCCCGCTGCATGGTGAGGTGGTGGTGAATCTGGTGCGGATGAATCGGATTCTTCACATTGATTATGAGAACCGCTACGCCGTGGTTCAGCCCGGGGTGGTGAACCGCCGGTTGTCCCAGGTGGTGGCGGGCCGGGGCTACTACTATGCCCCGGACCCGTCGAGCCAGCAGGCCTGTACTTTGGGAGGGAATGTCGGCGAAAACGCCGGGGGGCCCCATTGTCTCAAATACGGGGTGACGACCAACCATGTCCTTGCCCTGGAATGGGTGCTTCCGGACGGGCAGGTGGTGATGGTCGGCGGCCCGAATGGTGACGATGTCGGCTACGATCTTCGGGGGTTGTTCATCGGGACGGAGGGGACCCTCGGAATCGTGACCCGGATTTGGGTGAGGCTACTAAAAAAACAGATCGGGGTCAAGACGATCCTGGCCCTGTTTGACCGGGTGGAAGACGCAAGCCGGGCAGTCTCCGGAATCATCGCGAAAGGGATCCTGCCCGGGGCTTTGGAAATGATGGACCGGCTGGCCATGCGGGCGGTGGAGGCCGGAGCGTATCCGGTGGGGTATCCCGAGGACATCGAAGCCGTTTTGCTCCTCGAGTTGGACGGCTCGGCTGAAGGTCTGGAGGATCAGGCCGAAGATGCCGTGAAGGTGTGCAAAGAACACGGGGTGCGGGACGTCCGGGTGGCGGCCAGTGAACCCGAGCGAACCCTTTGGTGGAACAATCGGAAAACAGCTTTTGGGGCGATGGGGAACATCTCCCCGGATTATCTCGTGCAGGATGGAGTGATTCCCAGATCCACCCTTCCCGAGGTCCTCACCCGAATCGCCGAGATCAGTAAAGATTCTGGCCTGCGTATCGCCAACGTGTTTCACGCCGGGGACGGCAATCTGCATCCATTGGTGCTCTTTGACTCCGGGGTGCCGGGGGAAACCCAACGGGCGGTGGAGACGGGCTCCCGGGTCCTTCAGGTCTGCGCCGACGTGGGAGGGTCGATCACCGGCGAGCACGGGGTGGGGCTCGAAAAAATGTACGACATGGAGAAGATTTTCAGCCCTGCGGACATCGATTACCAACTCAAGATCCGGGGAATCTGGAATGCAGAAGAACTGTGTAACCCGGGGAAACTCTTTCCGCGGCCCGCCAAATGTATCGATGCCAAGGCCATGGCTGCGGCCGGGAGGGGGTGAGACAGGCACGGAGATCGGATCGACGGGGCCGGGCCGGCCCCGACTGCCCGCCTGCGGCTATTGCGGTGCGTGAAAGAGAGAGGAAACTGCTTATAAGGAGGGGTCTGGTTGAGTCCCTGGCATCAAGTGTATTATCCCGTAGGGGGAAGCCTTTGGTTGTCCGCCCTGGTGGCGGTCATCCCCATCGCCTTCTTCTTCTGGGCGCTGGCCGTGCGCCGGATGAAGGGCCATGTGGCGGGGCTGTTGACGCTCTTGCTCGCCGTGATTCTCGCCATCATTGTCAATGGCATGCCAATTCCCATGGCCGTCTCCACGGCGATCTACGGGATGTTGAGTGGACTGTGGCCGATCGGTTGGATCGTGTTTACTGCCGTATTTTTGTATAACATTACAGAAGAATCCGGTTATTTTCGCGTCATTCGCGACTCGATCACCGGGCTCACCGGAGACCGGCGGATGCAGGCCTTGTTGATCGCGTTCTCGTTCAGTGCATTCATGGAAGGTTCGGCGGGGTTTGGGACGCCGGTGGCTATCGCCGCCGCCATCCTGGCAGGTCTTGGGTTTAACCCGTTGTACGCTGCGGGGATATGCTTGGTCGCGAACAGTGCGCCAGTGGCCTTTGGCGCCATCGGGATTCCCATTACCACCGCCGCCCAGGTCACCGGGATGGATGCCCACACGATCAGCCAGGTGGTGGGACGTCAGCTTCCGATTCTTTCCCTGTTTCTACCCTTTTGGCTGGTGCTCATTATGAGCGGGTGGAAACGGACTATTGAGGTGTTGCCGGCGATTCTCATCTCCGGCGGTTCCTTTGCCATCACGCAATTTTTGGTCTCCAATTTCGTGGGACCGGAGCTACCGGACATCGCTTCCGCTTTTGTCAGCTTGATCGCTCTGGCCCTGTTCCTCCGGGTGTGGCGCCCGAAGGAAGAATTTCATTTTGCCGATGAAAAGGCCGATGCTATTGTCAACCAAGCGGCGGCGGCCCGGCAGCAGCACAGTTCCGGGGACATGGTTCGGGCCTGGGCGCCCTGGGTGATTCTCACCGTGATGATTATTATCTGGTCTTTGCCCGCCTTTAAATCGGCCATCGCCGGGACCACGATTGCGGTGAATTGGCCCTGGCTGAACAAACTGGTAGTCTCGGTTCCTCCTGTAGCTGCAAAAAACACCCCCATGGCGGCGGTGTGGAAGTTCGACTGGCTGGGAGCCACGGGGACGTCTATTCTGATCGCCTCGATTCTGTCGATGTTTGTGGTGGGCATGTCGGTGGGGACTTGGTTTAAGGTGCTCGTCCGCACCTTCCGGCAGTTGTTGTGGCCGTTGGTCACCATTGCCGCGGTGCTGGGGTTCGGCCACGTGACGAACTACTCCTCCATGAGCGCCACCATCGCTTTGGCCCTGGCCGGAACCGGCGTACTGTTTCCGCTTTTCTCGCCGATTCTCGGTTGGCTGGGCGTCTTTCTCACCGGTAGTGACACGTCGTCGAATGTGTTGTTTGGCAACCTGCAGAAAATTACCGCGCAGCAGTTGGGGCTCAATCCGTACCTGATGGTGGGGGCGAACAGTTCCGGGGGTGTGACCGGCAAAATGATCTCTCCCCAGTCCATCGCCGTGGGGGCTTCGGCGACGGGGTTGGCCGGCCGGGAAGGTGAGATTTATCGATTCACCCTTAAACATAGTATACTGTTTGTATTAATCGTTTCGGTGATTACCATGATTGAGGCTTATGTGTTCCCAGGATTGATCCCTAAGTAGGGCGCGTCTCGGCACCCGGGGGACATCCGGGCATTAGTCTAGCGAGGTATGGTGATGGAGATGGCCTCTTCGGGCGAGGATACGGTAAAATCGGTGGATCGGGCATTGGTGATCCTGGAGCGGGTGAGTCGATACAAAGAAGGGGTCGGCATTACCGAGTTGGCCGCCGAGGTGTCGATGTACAAAAGTACTGTGCACAGGTTGTTGACGACCCTAGCCCGTCGGGGATACGTGGAGCAGGATCCGGAGACCGGGAGGTACAAACTCGGGTATGCAATTCTGGATATGGCCTCCCGGTTGTTGGGCAGCCTTGATTTGCGCCGCGAAGCCCGGCCGTATCTCGAGGAGTTGGCCGATTACTCCCACGAAGTGGTCCATCTCGTGGTGCTCGACCATGGGGAAGTGGTCTATATTGAGAAGGTGGAGGGCGACGAAACGATCCGCATGCACTCCCGGGTTGGCGCCCGGGCGCCGGTGCATTGTACGGGTGTGGGGAAGGCCATTCTCGCGTATCTGCCAGAGGAGGACGTAAAGTCCATCGTCGAGCGGCACGGGCTTCCGGCCCATACGCCCTACACAATCACCCGGTGGCTGGACCTGCGGGACGAGCTGCAGCGGGTGAAAGAACGGGGTGTGGCGATGGACCTCGAAGAAAACGAACTCGGCATCATCTGTGTGGCTGCCCCGATCTGGGATCATACAGGCCGGGTGTGTGCTTCCCTGAGCATCTCCGCTCCGAAGATGCGCATGCCTGAGGAGAGAATCAAAGATTTGGCGGATCGGGTGCGCCGGGCGGGGCTCGCCATCTCCGCTCGGCTGGGTTTTCCCTCGGCGGTGGCGTCGCGATAATCTAGCGGATCCTCTATAATAGACGGTGGAATGCCGCGCGGCGCTCACTTATGAGGAAGAAGGGAATTCGAGGATGGATCGATTCACAGAAAGTATTTATACCTTGATTGTCGAGACGTCCACCAATCTGCCCGATGATGTGCGCCGGGCTATTGCCCGGGCCAAGCTGACGGAGGAGATGGGGACCCGGGCGTCTCTCGCTTTGTCCACCATCGGGGAGAACATCATCATGGCCCAGGATGACCAGGCGCCGATCTGCCAAGATACCGGGATGCCGACATTTTTCGTCCGCTGCCCGGTGGGAGCCAACCAGATCGAGATGGCTCGACAGATCCGGGAGGCGGTGGTGGCGGCCACGCGAGAGGGCAAACTTCGCCCGAATTCCGTGGACTCGGTCACGGGCAAGAATAGCGGGAACAACCTAGGCCCCGGAACTCCGGTGATTCATTTTGAGCAGTGGGAAAAGGATGAGATCGAGGTCAAACTGCTCCTGAAAGGCGGCGGCTGCGAAAACAAGAACATCCAATACAGCTTGCCGACGGAGTTGGAGGGCCTTGGCCGGGCGGGCCGAGATTTGGACGGGGTGCGAAAATGCATCCTCCATGCGGTGTACCAGGCCCAGGGGCAAGGGTGCAGCGCCGGGTTCCTCGGGGTGGCCATCGGCGGCGACCGCACCACGGGGTACGAGGCGGCAAAAGAGCAGCTCCTGCGCCGAGTGGATGACGTGAATCCCGACCCCCGCCTCGCCGAATTGGAAGCGTATATCATGGAGAATGCCAACCGTTTGGACATCGGCACCATGGGCTTCGGAGGTCGGGTGACGCTGCTCGGGTGCAAAATCGGCGCGATCAACCGTCTTCCGGCGAGCTTTTTCGTGTCTGTCGCCTACAACTGTTGGGCGTTCCGGCGCCTCGGGGTGATCATCGACCCGGCTACTGGCGGAATCACCCAGTGGCTGTACAGGGACGGAGGGGAGCTGCCGGAACTCGGGGCTGCGGAAGGAATCGCGGGCTCCGAAGGCAGTCGTCGGGTGGTTTTGCGGGCGCCGGTCAGTGAAGAACAGATTCGGGAGCTGAAGGTCGGCGATGTGGTGATTATTGACGGACTTATCCACACTGGCCGGGACGCCCTGCATAAATACCTGATGGACCACGACAGCCCGGTGGACCTGCGAGGCGGAATTCTTTACCACTGCGGCCCGGTGATGCTCCAGGATGAAAAGGGCGAATGGCATGTAAAAGCCGCCGGACCCACCACAAGCAGCCGGGAAGAGCCGTACCAGGCGGACATCATCAAGAAGTTTGGGATCCGGGCGGTGATCGGCAAAGGGGGCATGGGGCCGAAAACCCTTGCCGGTTTGAAGGAATTCGGGGCGGTGTACCTGAATGCCATCGGTGGGGCGGCCCAATACTATGCGAGATGCGTCAAAAAGGTCGAGGGGGTCGATTTCTTGGAATTCGGCATTCCCGAAGCGATGTGGCACCTCCAGGTGGAGGGATTCGCGGCCATCGTGACCATGGACGCCCACGGCAACAGCCTCCACGCCGAGGTGCAGCAACGGTCCCTGGCGAAGCTGGCGGAATTTGCCGATCCGGTATTCGTATGATGGAGGCCGGCGAGAGGCGATTTTCAGGGTCCGGACGGGTGCCGGGCCCTTTTTTGTGGGGGGACGAGGATGAGGGTGGCCAGGGCTTTGACCATCGCCGGTTCGGATAGCGGCGGCGGAGCGGGGATTCAAGCGGATCTAAAAACCTTTCAGATGCTCGGGGTATACGGGATGACGGCCATCACCGCGATCACGGTACAAAACACAAAAGGGGTGTTTGGATCCCATCTTGTGCCGCCTGAGTTGGTGGCCGCCCAGATCGATGCTGTGGTGCGGGACATCGGCACGGATGCGGCAAAGACCGGGATGTTGGCCACGGCGGAGATTATCGAGGCGGTGGCGGCCAAGATCCGGGAATTGGGCATCACTCCCCTGGTGGTGGACCCGGTCATGGTGGCCAAAGGTGGGGCGCCACTTTTGGAAGAGGACGCCCGTTCGACATTAATTCGCGAACTGTTCCCCTTGGCGGCGGTGGTGACCCCGAATATCTCCGAAGCCGAGGCGTTGACCGGGATGACAATTCGCACCCGGGATGAGATGGTGGAGGCGGCGAAGCGGATTGCGGCACTGGGTCCCGGGGCGGTGGTGGTCAAAGGCGGGCATTTAGCGGGAGATCCGCTGGACATTCTGTACGATGGGCAGGCTGTCGTGGAGTTTCCGGGAGTCCGGGTTCGCACCCCGCACACCCATGGGACGGGATGCACCTTTTCGGCGGCAATTACCGCCGAGTTGGCGAAAGGGGCCTCTCTGCTTGACGCCCTGGGTACGGCCAAAGCTTTCATCTCGGCGGCTATTCGGGAAGCGCCGGGGCTGGGGGAGGGTCATGGGCCTACGAATCATTGGGCTTACAGCCGCCAGCATGCGGGTTCCGATCAACCCCGGGATGCCGCCCAGGTGTCCGAGGATGCGGAGGGGGGCCGGGAAGCGCGGTAAACGCCTTCGTGCCCGGTTGACTATCGTACACGGCCAGAAACCTGGTATACTGAAAAGGAATCACTCCTCAGGGAAAGGCGGTGGGCGGGGTGAGATTCGTCGACGATCTTTACGCACTGTACAAAGACCAGTTGACCGGAGACGAGGACGATGCGGTGATCATCGTGTCCGGCGTTCTCCAGGAGCTGTCCCGCGCCGAACTGTTGGAGTTGGTCTCTCAATTGGATCGAGACGAACTGTTTCAGATGGTCGGCCGATACCTCATCGACCGGCTTCGGGAGAAGATTGATCGCGAAGGCACGGGCTCTCCCACGATTCCCGAATACGGCGGAGAGGTTCATTAAGGAGGTTTTTCCAAGATGATGGGGCAGCCGAGGGGCTGGCGACCTACCCGGGTACAGGCCCTTTGGATGATTGGGCTGGGGGCGTCCTGTTACGGGCTCATCTCTCCGGTCATGAAAACTGCATTCGCCCAGGGTTATACCATGGAAGGGGTAACGGCAGCTCAGTACTTCGTTGCCCTTCTTTTCTGGGCTGTGGCGGGTCTTGCGGTACGAACCGGAAATCGGCCCAAAGGGCGAGAAGTGATCCAGCTTTTCATTTTGGGTCTCATCGGTTCGGGGGGAACCACAGTTCTTTATTACCGATCTCTTATCCATCTTCCGGCTTCCCTTGCGATCGTACTTTTGTTTCAATTCACGTGGATTACGATTTTACTGGAAGTTGTGTTGGAGAGAAAACCTTTGACTGCCCGGCGGTGGCAGGCGCTGTTGATGATCCTTTTGGGGACCGGACTTGCGGTGGGGTTGTTGCACGACCAGTGGGAAGGCGGAATTTCGTGGGTTGCTGCGGCCATGGCCCTGGGAGGCGCGGTGACGTATTCCATCCTTTTGTACGGGACAGGTCGGATTGCCGTACAAACGTCCCCTGTGAGACGAAGCCTGTTTATGTCCTTGGGGTCAGGAGTTCCCATTCTTCTGACCACTCCGCTGACGGCTTATTATACAGCGCCATCGATGGCCGGGTTGTATGGCTGGGGTGTTCTTGTGGCGCTTCTCGCCCAGATTACGCCGCCACTTTTGTTTGCTGTGGCGATCCCGGCGGTGGGCGGGGGAGCTGCCGCGGTGCTGGGATCGATGGAGCTGCCCGTGGCTGTCGTGGCGGCTGCACTAATCTTGAAAGAGCCGGTGGGGTGGGATCGATGGCTTGGGGTGGCCCTGATCCTGGCGGGGGTCATCTGGTCTGAACGGGTAAACCGCAGAGGGCGAGAAAGCCCCGGAACATAGCGTCAAGAAGAATGTCCGGAGCTTTCTTGTTCGGCGCCCTCCGGCGCAACAGCGTGCAACACTTGATCGGCCAGCCGATCCAACTCCGCCCCGTCCCGGTCCACGGGTTTTTCCCCGGATTTCCGCATCCATTCCCATAGGGCGATGCCGACTCCGGCGCCCACTAGAGCGGCGGTCCAGGTATTGCGGTTTGAACGGCGGGGCCTGAGGTTGGTCCAGAGTCGAACCACGTCGCCCACCTCCCCGCTATAGTCTACGCATTTCCACCCGGATCATCCGGGGGATTCAGCTTGGGGTTGGACGGATTGTGACCTCCGGAATTGCGAAACACGATGGGGCTTCGTACATATTCAATATCTCCAGTGCCTGTTCGCGCATTGATCGCCCGGGCGGCGGCAAAGAAAAAATCGGACAACCGGTTGAGATATCGCAGGACTTCGGGGTTGATCTCCTCCCGGTGGCTGAGTGTCACCACCCGGCGTTCGGCCCGGCGGACTAGGACCCTGCACACATGAAGGGCGGCGGCGGCCGGGTGCCCCCCGGGGATGATGAATCGCTGGACAGGGAGGGCTTCCGCGAGATAGGAATCAATGAGCGGTTCCAACCGGTCGGTCATTTCAGCGTGCACCTTGTAGGGGCGTTTGCCCGGCAGGGCCGCGAGATCTGCCCCACAGTCGAACAATTCCTGCTGGATCTCCAGAAGGTGCGCGGCGAGGTCGCGATCTCGGATGGGATCCAGGCGACTGATGGCGTCACCGACAAAAGCGTTTGCCTCGTCCAAGGTGCCGTAGGCTTCGATGCGAATATCATCCTTGTCCCGGACACCTCCGACGAGGCGGGTGCGGCCTCGGTCGCCACCACGGGTGTAAATGGACATGGGCAAACCTCCTTTCCCATGTTGTATCATTGGGGATGAACTCCTGTAAATCTTTCCGGGGGCCGATGGGATGGAACGAGAACGCGAGTTGGCGGTGCGAGTGGGCCAGATCTTGGTGGAGTGGTACGAAAGGCAGCACAGGGACCTCCCCTGGAGAAAGACCCGCGATCCCTATCGAATTTGGGTCTCGGAGACGATGCTTCAGCAAACCCGGGTGGAGACGGTGATCCCTTATTACGAGAGATTTCTTGAGGAATTCCCCTCGGTGCGTGATTTGGCCCAGGCGGCCGAGGAGGAGGTCCTGAAACAGTGGGAGGGGCTGGGCTATTATTCTCGGGCGCAAAATCTCCTTCGGGGCGCCCAGGTGGTGATGGAGCGCTTTGGCGGCCGGGTACCCGACGATCCCGAGGTGATTCGAGAAATTCCCGGAGTGGGGCCGTACACCGCCGGGGCGATCCTGAGCATCGCTTACGGACGTGATGTACCAGCTGTTGACGGCAACGGATTGCGTGTGTTCGCGCGGATTTTTCTCGTGGACGAACCAGTGGACAAGCCGGCGGGGCGCCGAAAGATTTCCTCGTTGATGCAGGCGGCCATTCCGCCGGGCCACGGGGGTGCTCTCAATCAAGCGGTGATGGATCTCGGATCCGGTGTCTGCCTGCCGAGGGCTCCAAAATGTCACGACTGCCCTGTGCTTCGATGGTGTCGGGCGGCGGAGGAAGGCGTCTGGGCAGAATATCCGGTTAAAACGAAGAAAAAACCGCCTAGACCCACCCGGGTCGCGGCAGGCCTGGCGAGCTGGCAGGGGTATCTATTTGTCCGCCGACGTCCAGATCGAGGGCTTCTGGCAGGTCTCTGGGAATTTCCTTCTGTAGAGGTGCGCTCCGGGGAATCCTGGGAGGAGGCGGCCTCCCGGGCGATGGCGGAGGCTGGGCTGGCTGTTGAGGCGGCGGAGCCCCTGGCCCGGGCGGAACATGTCTTTAGCCATCTCAAATGGGATTTTCGGGTGTATCGGTGCACCGCTCGGCCGGAGCAAATGTCGCAGGATGTCTTGAAAGTGTTGTCGGTGGCGGAGAGGACTTCCGGGGGTGTCGGCAAAGATCAGGTGCCTTGGCCCGGCGATTCGGCTGCCGCCTGGGTGTCGGCACAGGCACTGGGGCACCTGCCTTTCCCGGCGGTCTACCGCAAAATTTGGCCCTTGCTCAAGGAGAAAGGGGTTTGGTGATGTGGAAGGTGTACATCGAATACCGGGTGGCCGTTGAACGGGAACGCGCCTTTCGGGCGGCTCTTCCATCCCTCAAGAAAGAGATGAAAGAGTTGCCCGGCGGCGCGGTCTCCAGCTGGAGTCTCTGGGAAGGGTGGGACCAACCGAATCTGTATGTCGAAGAGGTCTTGTGTGGTTCTTTACAGGTGGCCCAGGGTGTGGCGGCCACCGTCGATTCGCCGGCCCCGACCGGCGAAAGGGTTGAAATCGTGAGCCCCGCCGAAGGGCGCGGGGCGATGGCTGATGGTCATCACGAGGAGGGTGACAAAGAAAGGTTTTTGTTGCCATCGCAACTCAACCTGCTCAGGCAGTGGGCCGCCCGCCGAGCAGATCTGGGGGCTCACCGATTTCACGTGTGGATCTTTGAGGAGCGGTGACTGTTATCTCGGCTTACGGAGCCACCTGACCCGATGCGCAAGGTGAAAGGACCAGGCGGCGGTAGAGCTGCGCGTAACGGTCCCGCTCGACAACCGGCGAGAACTCCCGGGCTACTCGTGTGGCGGCCCGCTGCCCGAGGGATTCCCGCCACTCGGGATCCAGGGCCAACTGCCGGGCCGATGCCAGAAATTCCTCCGCATCTTCATACAGCAGGCCGTCTTCTCCGTGGCGGATCAAATCGCGGTTTCCCGGTACCCGGGAGGCCATCACCGCTCTCCCCGCAGCCATCGCTTCAAGGAGCGCGTGGGAGAGACCTTCCGAGGTGGAGGTGTTGAGGACCACATCGGCGCATCGATAGAGGTCCCCCACCTCCCGGTGGGGCACGGCGCCCAGCCACTGAAACCACGGCCTCATCTCCGCTTCTGTTTCCACCTGCCTTAACAGATCGAGGTCAAACACCGCCCCCGCCAAGCAAAAGCGAACGGGTAAGCCTTCCCGGTAAAGCCGGGCTAAAGGCTTCAAGGCGTATAAGGGCCTCTTGACCGGCCGCAGTCCAGCCGGGAGAAAAAACACCACTTCTTCTTCCCGCCATCCCCACCTAGACCTGTCGTACCCCCGGCCGGGCGGCACGTCGATCCCCAGGGGGATATGCACACAATGGTTCTTTAGTTCCGGGCATTGTATACAAAACCCTTGCAGGGCGTCGGCGGTGAGAAAAATGAGCTGCCGAGCCCGGCAGGCGACCTCTACAATCTTTCTGCGCTCCCGGGGTCGTTTCATCTCTTCATTGACATCCGTTCCGGTGAAGGTGATGACCATCGGTTTCTCCGGCACGCCGAACTTTTCGACAAACGGAACGGCGGTGCGGGATGCGTTGAAAATATGGACGATATCGCACTGCTCGATATCTTCGGTTGTCACCGAATCCAGGGTGGTCACGCGAACATGGAGGTTCACCTCGGCCAAATGCCGGCGCAGGCGATCGGAGAATACCCAGTTTCCGCCGGCCGGTGGAGACGGTACGGGCAGTACGATCAGAATACTCATTCTATCATGAAACTCCTTCCAACGTTCATGTTGTTCGAGGCTCCGCCGGGCGCCCTTTGAACCGGCGCCAGACTCTGCTATCATGGACGAGAAGCCAACCTTTGAGAGGAGACGGACGTCTTGACCCAGCCTTCGAATCACTCGTCTGACGGGGTCCCGCGGAAGTACCGGCCGATCTTCTTCGTCATGGCCTTGGTTGCAATCTTTTGCTTTGCCCTGGTGGGGCAAAGTTTGTCGGACGGCAACGTCCCAAGGGCCGTGGCGGCCCTCATTGCAGCCGTGGTCATTGTCGGGGCCGGTTTTATCTGGAGAGGTCGGTTACTCCGATAAGGCCAGTCGCACTTATTGTCCGGGATGTACTTACTTTTGTCAAGTGAGGGGATCCCATTGAGCCGATGGCGCCCGGGTTCTATGTGGCCGCCAGAGTTGCTGCGGTATTTTCGCAAGTTGGCCGAAACGGCCCTGTTGGTTCTGTTCATGATCGTCGTATCCTGGGCGTTCTTGCAGACGCTCCCCTACACGATGCCCTTTGTGATCGGCCTGGTCATCGCCGTCCTCCTGCAGCCGATCGTCCGCCTGCTGGAGAGGTGGCGGGTATCCCGAACTGCCGCGATCCTGACGGCCATGGTCGTGATACTGGGGGTGATCTCCCTCGGACTGGTTTATGTGATTGTCCAAATCGCCCAGGAAGTCGCGGTGTTATCGGGTCAGTTGCCGCAGATTTACGCGTCGGTGCGGGATTGGATCAGCTATCAGTTTCAACACGGCCGGGAGATCGTACCTCCGTCCATGAGCGCTGAGATGGAAGCGATGCTCCAACATTTTACGCAACTTGGTTCCACGGAGGTCTCCCGGCTCTTGGACTACGTCCTCAGCTGGCTCCACGGATTGACGGGGCTTCCTGAGTGGATTACGGTTTTGGTGCTCGCCATCATCAGCACGTATTTTTTTCTTAGAGACCGGGAGCGGATTGCCCGTGGGCTGGTTTCCGTGTTGCCGCCCAGCTGGGATCTGAAATTAACCGCTGTGTTTCGGGATGTGGCCCATGCGATGACCGGGATGGTGCGGGCCCAGCTGATCCTGACGCTGATAACCATGGTCATGTCGATCATCGGCCTTTTGGTTTTTCGCGTGGAATATGCGATCACCATCGGAACGCTGATCGGTTTGACGGGACTCGTGCCCATCGTGGGATCCTTGATTGTGACAATCCCGTGGGCCGGGTGGTGTCTGATCACCGGGCAATACACCCTGGGGCTGGAGATTCTGGCGCTGCAGGGGGTAATCTCCTTGGTGCGCCACATTATCGAACCAAAGATCCTCGCGGACAACATGGGGCTGGATACCTTTTCCGCGTTGATTGCCGTGTACGTGGGCTGGAAGATCCTTGGCGTGCTTGGGCTATTTGTCGGCCCCATCCTGTGGGTGGGGATCGAATCTTTGGTACGGGCGCAAATTTTCCAGGATTTTATACCCCATTCCCCAAGTGTCCCCCCGGACGGTGGTGCACGGGCGGAATCCTCGGGATCGGGCCCTCCGGAATCTGGGCCACCCCCATCCGGCAAAGGGGAAGGACGCCCGGATTCTCAGGAACGGGGCCGACGACCCGAGGGGCCGGGGGATGAATCCGGTTTATGATGCGGCGGTCATGGGCAGAGTACGCGGGTCTGAGGGGGGCGAAGGATGGGGTCGTGGGGGGATGTTCCGGAAGTCGCTCCTTATGGGCGGGTGTGTTTGGAGAGTGTGAAGCGCGGGGATTCCCCGGGGACATGGAAAGCACACCGGCGGTGGCCCGAAGCGCAGTGGCTCCAAGGCCGATCTCCAGTGTTGTGGTTTGCTCCCGGGACTCCGGTGGTGGAAGGGAACGGCCGGAGGTGGAGCAGTCCTTACCCGGTAATCTGTTGGCTGTGGGAGGACAAGTGGTTTCACGTGATGGCCCTGTGTCGCGAAGACGGGACGGGTTATTATTGCAATATAGCCAGTCCGCCCGTATGGTTGCCGGAACGAAAGACCCTGCGGGTGACCGATCTGGAGCTCGACGTGCGCATAGAACCCCGAGGTCGGCCCAAGGTGGTGGATCGGGATGAGTTCGAGATGGCGGTGAGGCGCGGCCGGATCACCCGGATAGAGGCGGCAGCAGCGGAGCGGGCCGTGGAAGAGTTGCTCGGGTGGATCAAGGACCGGACTGGACCGTTTGATCCCGCGGAAGTCATCCGTTGGCGGCGGGTCGGCGAAGGGCAGGTTCCTGAGTAAGCTTTCGAGGAGGCGCAGTAGTCATGGGCGATCGACCGTTGATGGGAAAAGTGGCCCTGGTGACCGGAGGTTCCCGGGGCTTGGGGAAAGCCGTATCCCGGCGGTTGGCCGAGGCCGGGGCGGATGTGGCGGTGAATTATTTCCGCAACCGTGAGGCGGCGGAACACACCTGCGCGGAGATTCGGGAGCTCGGCGTCAAAGCGGAGCCGGTCAAGGCCAATGTGGCGGATCCGCAGAAACTGCACTTGTTATTTGATGAAATCGCAGAGAAATTCGGAGGGTTGGATATTCTCATTGCCAATGCGGCCTCCGGGGTCATTCGACCGGCCATGGAGCTGGAGGTTAAGCATTGGGATTGGACCTTGAACGTCAATGCCCGGTCCCTGCTGCTGATGGCCCAGCTCGCCTTGCCCTTGATGCAAAAGCGGGGTGGCGGACGAATTGTGTCGATCTCCAGCCTCGGGTCGCATCGGGTCCTGGACAACTATACGGCGGTGGGGGTTTCCAAAGCGGCCCTGGAGGCGCTCACCCGGTACTTGGCGGTGGAGTTGGCGCCACACGACGTCGTGGTCAACGCCGTTTCTGCTGGGGCTATGGACACCGACGCCCTGCGTTTTTTTCCGAATCGCGAGGATATCCTCCAAACGGCCGAGCGCCGCAACCCGGCGGGACGGCTGGTCACGGTGGGGGATGTGGCCGAGGTGGTGGCTTTTCTCTGCAGTGACGCGTCCTGGATGATTCGCGGCCAGACCGTTGTGGTGGACGGCGGGCAGTCACTGCTGATTTGACCCGGGACGGCAATCAGTTGGATACTGCCCAGCACTGAGGTGGTGACATGATCCCCGGGTGATCCGTGGAGAAAAAGGGCACGCTATTGTCCAAGATTTGACACAGGCAGTGTCTACCTGTATCTTTTATGTGGAAACTCACTTATAGATAGTATCGACCAAGCTGGCGGGTACCGGAATGGCTCTTGTAGACCCATTGTCGATCAAACGGGTTCAAAAGGGGTTGATCAGGTTGATCCAAAAACTCGAACCGACCGCCACCACCGACGGAATGGGCGCTTCGGTAAAGCGGCTGATGCCCACCCGGGCGCTGTTCACGGTCGACCCATTCTTGCTGATGGATCACTTTGCCGTAAAGCCACCGGCTGGCTTTCCTCCCCATCCGCATCGCGGGTTTGAAATCATCACGTACATGCTGACCGGCGCTTTTCGCCATGAGGATGACGCCGGGAATCGAGGAATCATTCCCGCTGGAGGATTGCAGCGAATTACGGCCGGGGCGGGGATTGTCCACTCCGAGATGCCGGCCACGGAAGATGTGAACGAAGGGATTCAGCTCTGGATCAATTTGCCGCGAAGCGACAAAGGTGTGGTGCCGAGCTATCAGGATGTCGCCGGAGATCAATTGCCGACAAAACGCATCGACGGTGCCATCGTGAAAACGATTGTGGGAGACGGTTCACCGGTTGACATCCGCCGGCCGATGAGATATGAAGATGTCACAGTTTTTCCGGGCATACAGTTCCAACTTTCGGGAATTGAAGGCTTTCAAGGATTGGTCTACGTGTTGGAGGGCAGAGGCCGGTTTGTTTTCGACACCGATTCTTCAGGCCAGGCGCCGGTAGAAGCGGGCGCCGGGGAAGCGCTGGTGTTTTCTCAGGAAACCATCCGGTCGATCCGCATTGTTGCCCACGAAGACTCGGCATCATCCGCTCTGCGCCTGATTTGGTTTGCCGGAGAACCCATCGGCGAACGACCGATCTTCCGCGGCAGTTTTGTCGACTGAAGGTGGGTTAAGCGCTGAGTCCACTGCGGACTTCCACCACCGGATGATCCGAACTTACGTGGAAAGATTCGGAGATACACAATATCCGGAGATGATTATTTTTAGCGTGACGTTTAAGAAATTCTGGGATTGGTCGGTCCGGGCCAGTGGGACCGGTTTGCCCGGGGAATCGAGGAAGCGCTGTCGGCCTTGGCCGCGGCCTGAGCTGATTTCGGTGTCATCGCGGCGAATATACCGCATAGGCCCATTGACGGAGTGTCTCAAATCGCATATAATTTTCCAAAAAGGCGATGTTTACTGCGGCGATGAAGCCGGAACCGCATCGGGAGATGGTCATTCCCGGGTGCTCCGGCTTTTTGCGTTTCCAAGGGGAGGGGCGGAAGGATGTCTGAAGAGAAGAAGCGGTTTATTCAAGAGTTTGTGCCGGGTAAGCAAGTGACGTTGTCTCACCTCATCGCCAATCCCAATGCGGATCTGCACACGAAACTCGGACTGGCCGAGCGCGGTGCCCTCGGCATCATGACGCTGACCCCCAGTGAGACGGTGATCATCGCCGGCGATCTTGCCGCGAAGGCAGCAAATGTGACCATTGGATTTCTCGACCGGTTTACAGGAAGTTTGGTATTGGTCGGAGCCGTGTCTGAAGTGGAGATGGCCATGGAATCGATCAACCGTTTCTTGCGGGATCAACTCGGTTTTACTCCGGCAGCCATCACCCGTTCTTAGGTGGTGCGTATGGGGAAGGTCATGATCATCGGGGCGGTCGGCAGCGGGAAATCGACTCTGGCGGATGCTCTGCTGGGCGGCGGGGCTCAGGTGATGAAAACCCAGGCCATACAGTATCGCGACTGGATTGTCGACACACCGGGTGAATATATGGAGAACCCCTTGTATTACCGTGCCCTGATGGCCACTGCCCTGGAGGTGACGGACGTATTGCTCATTCAAGACGCCACCCGGGATCGGACCGTTTTCCCTCCGGGTTTTGCCACAGGACTTCCAAAACGGGCCATCGGGGTGGTAACCAAAGCGGATCATCCCCAGGCCGATACAGATCGGGCAAAAGCATTGTTGCGCTTGGCCATGCCATTTGGGCCCATTGTTGTGACATCGGCCGTTACCGGGGAGGGTCTCAAAGAGTTGCTGGAATTATTGTAGCTGAAAGTCCTATCAAAATTATAGCTTGACGTTGAGCACCCGACGTACTAAAATTTAAAACAAACAGGAGAGCCCGGGGCAACGGCGCCCGACAACAGTTGCATCGGCTGTTGCCATGGGCGCCTTTTCGTTTAGGGAGGCCCAGGTGAACGGAATGGATGCACTTGACCAAGTTTGTCGTTTGCGCACCGATCTCAGCGACGACGATGTCGCCCGAATCCGGGATGTTGCTCGTCATTTGCAATTAATTGCAGACCTGACGCAAGCGAATGTGTTCGTGGACTGCCCTCTGCCCAGTGGAGACGACGCAGTTGTGGTTGCCGAAGCGAGCCCGGTTTCGGGCCATTCGCTGTATAGTGAATCTGTGGTTGGCAAGATAGCTTTCGCCGCGTACGAACCCGCGGTGGCTCGGACACACCGAACCGGCGAAGTGACCACTTACAATCGAGCGATTACCCAAGAAGGAAAACACGTGAAACAAAGTGTGGTTCCGATCAAGAACGACAAGGGGGAAACGATCGGGTCATTGATATTGGAACAGGACATCAGTGAGTGGATTGATAATGCTGCTCGGGTTCGGGTTCTTAGTGAAGCCGTCGAACAACTCAGTCACGTATTTTTCGATATTCCCGGTCGTTCTCCATTATCGGATGTTATTCAGGATGCGCTATTCCTGACAGATGACCAAGGCCGGATCACCTATGTGAACGCCTGTGGAATTACATTGATTACCGAATTTCAACCCTCTACCCACTTGATCGGGGAACGACTTGATAAAGTCCTCCCTTTTATCCGGGGTCTGCAATTTTTAGAAGGTGAAGCAGTGCGTTACGAAACCGAGGTGGGCAAGCGCGTTTTCCAGGTGCACGCGGTGGGGTTGTGGGATCCATCGGGGACTCGCTCCGGCTTGGTCATGATTCGCGAGGTGAGCGAGCTGCGGGAAAAGGAGCGGCAACTTCAGATTCAATCCGCCATGATCAAGGAAATCCACCACCGGGTCAAGAACAACCTTCAAGCGGTGGCAAGTCTTTTGCGGCTGCAAATGCGGCGGTGTCCCGAAGACCAGCAGGCGCATTACCGGCAGACGCTCAATCGAATCATGAGCATCGCCGCAGTTCACGAGGTTCTGTCCGGATCCCGGGTGGAGATGGTGGATTTTCATGATGTGGTTCGTAAGATCGGTTGGATGCAGATTCACAGTATGACGGCGGATCCGCCCAGGATCCGATACGAGGTGCGGGGCGCGCGGTTGGTTCTGCCGTCCGGAAGGGCGGTTTCCTTGGCCCTGGTGGCCAATGAACTGATACAAAACAGTTTGGAACATGCGTATCGGGATCGAACGGAAGGGTTGCTCGCTGTAGAGATTGGCGATCAGGAGTCCTGGGCCTTGCTGCAGGTGGTGGACGATGGTTGTGGTTTTCAGGAAGGGCAGGTCCGCGAGAGTTTAGGATTGCAGATTGTCCGGACTCTGACAGAGTGCGACCTCGGCGGGGTTTTTCACATCCAGGTTCGACCGGAAGGCGGCACCGTGGCGACCGTGATGTTTCCGAAAGGGGAGACCAGTGATGAGCAGGGCCCGAATTATGATCGTGGATGATGAGTCGATCCTGAGGATGGACATCCGGGAGATATTGCAAGAGCACGGTTACGAGGTGGTGGCCGAGGCGGGGAACGGAGAATCGGCGGTCGAACTCGCCCATCGTCACCGTCCAGATCTCGTTCTCATGGATGTGAAGATGCCAAAGATTAACGGGGTCAAAGCCGGCCGAATCATTCACCAAAAACTCGGGATCCCCATTGTTCTGTTGACTGCGTACAGCGATGGGGCATTGATCGAAGAGGCCAAGAACTCCGGCGTGCTCGGTTATCTCGTGAAACCGGTCGGCGAGTCCGACCTCATCCCCGCCGTCGAGATCGCCTTGGCCCAAGGAGACCGTCTTCACCGACTCTCGTGCAATGTTCATCGGCTTGAGAAACAACTGGAAATCCGAAAGTTGGTCGAGCGGGCCAAGGGGATCCTGATGCAAGAACACGGACTATCGGAACAGAGTGCGTATCAAATGTTGCGATCGGAAAGCATGAATCAGCGGGTTTCCCTGGAGCGCATGGCCCAGGATGTGATCGCGGGACGACTGCGGTTCGACAGACGGTCGGCAAATCCCTGAACACCCGGATTTCTCGTTGGGCGGCGGTGAAGGGAAAGAACGGCAATACCAGGTGGATATTCGTTTGGGCAATGGCGCCCCGGAAGGTTCATCCGAACCGCTTGGGGCGCTTTTTGCTGTGTTGAGGAAGGGACGGCTTATGAAACGGAAAGATGCGATGACCACGGTGGGGATTGATTTGGGGACCAGCACGACGAAATTGGTCGTGAGCCGCCTGCGTCTCGCCAATACCGCCGGCCACTCCCGCATACCTCGAATCGAAATTGTCGACCGGGAGGTTGTATACCGCAGCCCTTTATACCGAACGCCTTTATTAAATGATTCCCTGATTGACATGGCAGGGGTGGGGGAGATCCTGAACGCGGAATATCGCCGGGCCGGCATCACTTTCGCGGACATCGACACCGGGGCGGTGATCATCACCGGAGAAACGGCTACCCGGGACAATGCCCGGGAAGTGGTCATGTCCCTGGCCGATCGGGCCGGAGATTTTGTGGTGGCCACCGCGGGGCCGGATCTCGAAGGGATTCTTGCCGGAAAAGGTTCCGGAGCCCTGGAATGGTCCAAACGAATGAACCGAACGGTCGCCAATGTTGATATCGGCGGTGGCACCGCGAACATTGCTTTGTTCTCCCGGGGAGAGGTGCGCGGGACCTGTACCCTGGCGATCGGCGGTCGAGTGATTGAATTTGAACGAGGAGTCGTGCGGAGGGTGTCGCCTGTGCTGAAAAAGTGGATGCAGGTAACGGACATGCGGCTTGAACCCGGGTGGAGGGTGGATCACTCGGTTGAAATGTTGTGCCGGATCTCGGACCGACTGGCCGGGTGTCTGGCGGGTGTGCTGCACCAGCGCGTCGGTCCGCCGGAGCGTGAACTTTTGGTGGGCCATCCGCCCAACTGGGTCGAACCGCCGGATGCCTGGATGGTTTCCGGCGGCGTCGGAGGGATGATAGCCGCGCTTCTCGACGGATCCCGGTCGGCATCGAGTTGTAAGGAATTGGTGATTGAACGTGCCTGGGCGGAGGACGGTTTTGCCGATATGGGGTTGCCCTTGGCTTACAGCCTTGTGCACGAACAGAGCTTTGCCGACTTGGAGCGGATTCCGGCCCGGGAAACGATGCGGGCCACGGTGATCGGGGCGGGAACGCAATCAATGGAGATCAGCGGAGCGACGGTTCATGTCGAGGCCGGACGGCTGCCCCTGCGCAATGTGCCGGTGATGGCGTTTACCTATGACCCGGAAGGTGTACCCGAAGAGGATTTGCGTCAAGTGCTTGCTCGGGGAAAACGGATCTATGATCCCGGCGGGGAAAATCCGCCGCTGGCGCTGGCGGTGCGGGGGTTATCCGGAAGACATTTTTCGGATCTCCAGGAGGCGGCGCAGGTTTTTTCCCGGGTGCTTGGGGAAGGTCTGTCGGGCGGGGAACCGGCTGTCCTCATCATGGACGGCGATGTGGGAAAAGCCTTTGGGCAGTGTCTGTCGGCGGCGGGGCTGAAGTCTTTGGTCTGTATTGATCAGATTCAGGCCGGCGACGGCGATTACGTCGACATCGGCGAACCCGTGATGGAGAGCGGTGCGGTGCCGGTGGCGGTCAAGACCCTGGTTCTCGATGGGCCGAGGGAGGTGAAAAAACGGTGAAACTGACAGCACAAGTACAGGGGCAAAGTTACGGATTCAGGGATCTTAAAGAAGTATTCGCCAAGGCCAATGAAGAACGATCCGGCGATCGCCTGGCGGGAATCGGGGCCGAATCCGCCCAAGAACGGATCGCGGCGAAGCGCGTTCTGGCGGAAACCACGCTCGAACAGATCCGCAACAATCCGCTCATCCCGCCGGAGGACGACGAGGTGTCCAGAATCATCGACGAGGGGGTCAATGAGCGAATTTACCGGGAAGTCCGCGGTTGGACCGTGGCGGAGCTTCGGGAATACATTCTGTCCGACGGCGCGTCGGGGACCGATCTTCTCCGCTTGTCCCGGGGATTGACCAGTGAAATGATTGCAGCGGCGGCAAAGTTGATGTCGAACCTGGATTTGATCTATGCGGCGAAAAAAATTGAAGTGATCACCCGCTGCAACGGGTCCATCGGCCATCGTGGGACGCTTTCTTCCCGACTGCAGCCGAACCATCCCACCGACAGTGCGGACGGTGTGGTCGCGTCCATTCGCGAGGGGTTGTCCTACGGGGTCGGGGATGCGGTAATCGGCATCAACCCGGTGGACGACTCCGTGGAGAGTGTGAAGCGCCTCATGCATGCTTCGCACGATTGTATCCGGGCCTGGGGCATTCCAACCCAGAATTGCGTTTTGGCGCATGTGACCACCCAGATGAAGGCGGTGGAGCAGGGAGCTCCGGTTGACCTGATCTTCCAGAGTATCGCCGGCACCGAAGAAGCGAATCGTTCTTTCGGCATCAGCGCGGCGCTCTTAGATGAAGCCCACGAGTTGATCCGGCGGGAGGGTGCCAGCCCGGGGCCCAATCTGATGTATTTCGAAACCGGCCAAGGAACCGAGTTGTCGGCGGACGCACACCACGGAGTGGACCAAGTGACCCTTGAAGCCCGGAAATACGGCTTTGCCCGGCGTTGGAATCCGTTCATTTTGAATACCGTGGTGGGGTTTATCGGGCCGGAGTATCTGTACGATGCGAAACAAGTGATCCGGGCGGGGCTTGAAGATCATTTCATGGGCAAGATGCACGGTATTCCCATGGGGGTCGACGTGTGTTACACGAATCACACCAGGGCGGACCAGAATGACATCGAAGGACTGGGAGTGCTCTTGGCGGCGGCCGGGGTGAATTTTGTGATTGCCGTGCCCATGGGCGACGACTGTATGTTGAATTACCAATCTCTCAGTTATCACGATATTCCCGCCCTGCGGCAGACCTTCGGACTTCGCCCGGCTCCGGAATTCGAAGCGTGGCTGGAGCAGCGGGGGATCTTACGGCACGGCGCCTTGACGGAGCGGGCCGGCGATCCGACGCTTTTCGTGTTCGATTAGGAGGGTGGCGTATGTCCCGGAACGTTCAGGATGAGGTGCAGGAGATCGTACGACGAGTTCTCCATCGGCTTCAAGACGGATCCACGGACGGGGCAATCTCCCGGAGGCCGTATCCCGAAAGAACTGAGGCGGCTTCCGCTTCAAAGGAGGCGCAGGTCTTGCGGGCGAGGTTGGTGCCTTATGAGACGGGCCGTGTGGATGGTGGGTCTTCCGAGGTGTGCGGGATGGAAAACGAGGGCGGGAGTCGCACCCGGCTGAATACAGGAGAAGTCGCTGCTCTGTCCGAAGAAGATGTCGATCCCGCCTTTCAGGGGCAAATCAAAGGATGTACAGTGTCCGGGGTTGCAATCAGGGATCAAAGACTCCTCCGAGACCTGCTGCGCACCACTCCGGCTCGGATCGGTGTGGGGCGGTCGGGACCAAGGCCGTGCACCGAAACTCTGCTCACCTTTCGGGAAGACCACGCGGCTGCGGTGGATGCCGTCTACGGGGAAGTGGATGAAGCGGTACTGGAGGAGTTTGGGTTGTTTGTGGTCGACACCATGGCCGCCGACAAGGACACCTATATTCGACGTCCGGATCTTGGAAGGAAGTTGACGCCGCAGAGTGTTCATTTGATCCAGCACAAATGCGTCAGGCGTCCGCAGGTGCAGGTTGTGGTGTCGGACGGCCTCAGTTCCCAGGCGGTGATGACGAACCTGAAGGATGTCTATCCGGCCCTTTGCCAATCGTTAAAACAATATGGGCTTTCGATGGGAACGCCGTTTTACGTTCGCCGAGGGCGCGTGGCCATTATGGACGAGATCGGGGAACTGCTTCAGCCCGAGGCTTTCGTCCTGCTCATCGGCGAGCGGCCGGGGTTGGCCGCCGCCGATTCGATGAGTGCGTACCTGTGTTATCGACCGCGACGAGGCACCATAGAAGCGGATCGGATGGTGGTATCCAACATTCACGACGCCGGTACGCCTCCTGTTGAAGCGGGCGCCCATCTGGGCGCCGTGGTCAAGACCATGATCGAAAAGAAGGCCAGTGGAGTGAAACTGATGTCTGTGGAGTGAAAGAGGGGACGATGGTGCTAGAACCTGTACGCGCCCAAGTCTTGGCGACCAGGATTATTGCAAACGTCGACGGGGCTCTGGCCAGACAGTTCCGGCTCTCGCCCCGACACCGGTCGATCGGCATGCTGACGGTGACCATTGACGATGTCGGCTATACCGCCGTAGATGAAGCCACAAAGAGGGCGGAGGTGGATGTGGTGTATGCCAAATCGTTTTATGCCGGAGCGGCCCATTCGTCCGGCCCGCTGTCGGGAGAGTTCATCGGTGTGCTGGCCGGACCGACCCCGGATGAAGTCCGGAGCGGTTTGGAGGCGGCCGCCCAAGTGGTTGATCGGGGCGCCTGCTTTTACGCGTTGGATGCCAAGGGAGAGCATACGGTCTATCCTCACGTGATTTCCCGAACAGGCCGCTATCTTTCCAAGGTGGCCGGAATTGCCGAAGGGGAGCCGCTCGCGTACTTGATCGCTCCGCCTCTTGAAGCGATGTTTGGCCTTGATGCCGCACTGAAGGCGGCCACCGTACGGTTGGCCAAATTTTACGGACCGCCGACGGAAACCAATTTTGCCGGGGGATTGTTGACCGGCAGTCAGTCCGCCTGTACGGCCGCGGCCGCGGCGTTTCTCGAGGCCGTGATTGCGGTTGCCGAGAGTCCGCTTGCGGTGAGGTAGACGCGAGACAGTGGGCAACGTGGCGATCGGACTCATCGAAACCCAGGGACTGGCCGCTGTCATTGCGGCTGCCGATGCGGCGGTCAAAGGGGCCGATGTCGTGGTGGTGGGTTGCGAACCGATCCATCACGGCATAGTGACGCTGACGGTGGCCGGCGAGGCGGCTGCGGTGGCTGAGGCGGTGGAATCGGCGGTGCGGGCCGCGTCGGCAATCGGGCGGGTACTTCGGTTTTCTGTACTGCCCGGTCCTTGGGAGGAGGTCGTGGAAATGGTAACAGGAAGTCCGCTCCGAGCGCGCTTCCCGGAGGGGCCGGAAATCGTCGAGAACCGCTGTGACGAGGTCGTCGGTTCCGCGGAGTCCGACGGGGGTGACCCATGGTCAGGCTATACGGTGGTGGAGTTGCGGCGCCTGGTCAGGGCTTTGAAGGCCTCGGGTCTGTCCGGACGGGAGATTTCAAAAGCCAATCGGCGGACGCTGGTGGAGATCCTGCGCCGGCATGGAGAGGAGAGAGAGGAGGAATGAGCGGGTGATTGCCCGGATCGATCAGGATTTGGTGGCTCTTCAGTTGCTTCGGGACGCGGTGGCGTCCGCCAAAGCGGCGCAAGAGGAATTCGCCCGGTTCAATCAAGAACAGGTCGATCGGGTGGTTCAAGCGGCGGCGGAGGCTGCGGAGGCCGAGGCTGAAACACTGGCCCGGGAGGCCGTGGAAGAAACGGGGTTCGGAGTGGTTGAACACAAGACGATGAAGAATCTGTTTGCGGCTCGAGACGTTTATGACTCGATCCGCGATGTGAAAACGGTCGGGATCATCCGGGAAGATCCCCGCCGCAAGGTCGTTGAGGCCGCCGATCCTTACGGTGTCATCGCCGCCGTCATTCCTTCCACGAACCCGACGTCCACAGCTATTTTCAAGTGTCTGATTGCATTGAAAACCCGCAATGCGATTGTGATCAGCCCCCATCCGTCGGCCTCCCGTTGTACGATCCGGGCGGCGGAAATCTGTGCCAAGGCGGCCTACGGAGCGGGCGCACCCAGGGGACTGATCGGTTGGGTGGAGAAACCCACGGTGGAGTTGACCGAAGCATTGATGAAACATCCCGATGTACAACTGATCCTGGCCACGGGCGGAGCCGGATTGGTGCGCGCCGCCTACAGTTCCGGGAAACCGGCCTATGGAGTCGGACCGGGTAACGTTCCCGCGTACATCGAAGAAAGTGCGGATGTTCCCCGGGCGGTGCAGGACATCTTCACCAGCAAAACGTTCGACAACGGCACGATCTGCGCTTCGGAGCAGGCGGTGGTTGTCGACCGTCGGGTTCGCGAAGAGGTCATACGCGAGTTCAGAAGGCATGGGGCCTATATGCTGTCGCCCGAGGAAAAAGAGGCGGTGGCCAAGGTTCTTTTCCCGTCGCCCAGAAAACTGAACAGCGGCATTGTCGGGAAATCCGCTGTGTACATCGCGTCTCAGGCCGGGATCACAGTGCCGCCCGGAACGAAGCTGCTCATCGGCGAGGAAACGCGGGTCGCCGCGGATGTGCCGTTTGCTCTGGAAAAGCTGTCCCCGGTTCTGGCTTTTTACACGGTGGAGAATTGGGAGGAGGGCTGCCGGTGCTGCATTGATCTGTTGGCATTGGGGGGGCGCGGACATTCGTTGGTGATTCACTCCGGGAATGAAGAGATCATTCGTGAGTTCCTTCTGCAGAAGCCGGTTTCCAGGGTGTTGGTCAATACTCCGGCTGCTTTGGGAGCGATCGGCGCGACAACCGGGCTGCGACCGTCCATGACGCTCGGATGCGGGTCCTTCGGCGGCAATATCACATCGGACAACATTACCGTCGAGCACCTGATGAACATCAAACGCCTGGCTTATGGCACGAAGGAGGTGATCATCGGGGGATCGGCGGCAGCGTCCTCGGAGGAAGAATTGGTCAAGGCGGTGGTTCAAGAGGTGGGACCACTTGTCCCCCATGTGAATGAACAAGAAATCAGTGAGGTGGTTCGGGAGGTGATGGGGCGGATGAAAGCGGGATACAGGACCTGAGCCGGCGGAATGAAGTCTGGGATTCATGATCAGGACAAATCGATCCAAAAGGAGTGTTGAACGATGGCCGGAGAGTTGACGGCACTCGGCATGATCGAAACCCGGGGATTGGTGGCGTCCGTGGAAGCGGCGGACGCGATGGTGAAAGCGGCGGACGTGCGCCTGATCGGAAAAGTGCATGTCGGCGGCGGTTTGGTTACGGTGATGGTTCGCGGAGACGTGGGAGCGGTCAAGGCGGCCACCGAAGCGGGCGCCGAAGCGGCCCGCAGAGTCGGGGAGTTGGTTTCGGTTCATGTGATTCCTCGGCCGCACGGGGAGCTGGAGGCGATTTTGCCCAAAGTGACTCAGACCTGATTGAAGTGATCACATATGGTTGATCGCCGCGATTTGATCAACCTCGTAATCGAGGCGTTGCAACGTCGAGGCTTCCCCGGGGATTCAGCAGACGGGAGTTTACAGATTGTTTGGTTGCCGGGACAGGCGCCAAGCCCGGAAGAGCAGGAGTTGTCGGCTGAAATCAAGTCTGTGCTTCAGAAGTCCGGGGAAGCGGTCATCGTCGACGGTCGGGATCCCGACGCGGAATCCTTGCTGAAACAAGCCGAATGTCTGGTCGTCGGCCCGTGCGATCAATCGATTCTGGTCCGCGGAGCGTTGGGATTGACGACGGATCGCGCCGGCGCACTGTTGGCGAAAGCACTTCTGGCCTCCATGCCGGTCAGCATGGTTCTGAATCCGCAGCTGTCGGTCATCTTTCGGCCCGAGGCTTCCGTCCGTCCCTACCTGAAATTGTTGCGGGATTACGCTGAAGCGTTGCAGCACTACGGTGTGGACGTGGTTTGCTGGGAGGAGTTCGTTACGGGCTGGCGTCCCCCCGCCGACCGGTTCGGACGCATGAACACATCTGACCTCTCCGCCGAATCCCGAAGTATCGAATCTGTTCAATATCGGGTGAGCCGGGCGACATATTGGACGGTCAAGGACTTGGCCAGGAGGCGGTTGCAGCCGGGGGACGAACTGGTGCTCCCGCAAGGTGTGAGGCTGACTCCGGGTGCACGGGAATGGCTACGGGATCAGAGTGTGGCACTGAAGATTATGGAAGGTGGAGAGAGGGCGGATCGATGATTATCGGGCGTGTGGTCGGAAACGTATGGGCGACCCGGAAGGAAGAAGTTCTCGTGGGGATCAAGTTCCTCGTGGTACAGCCCCACGGGCCCGATGGACAAGGACGGGGGGAACCCGTGGTGGCGGCCGACCGGGTGGGGGCAGGGTTGGGCGACATGGTGATCGTGACTCAGGGAAGCTCCGCCCGGCTTGTGTACGGGGAACAATGGCCCATTGACGCCGCTGTCATCGGGATCGTGGATTCGGTGGAAAAAGGGGGCTGAATGTGCCGTGGTGGCGTTGGGGCTGGTGGAAACACGGGGATTCGTGGGGGCGGTGGAGGCGGCGGACGCCATGGCAAAAGCGGCGGATGTACGGCTGATCGGCCGGGAACAGGTGGATGCGGCATTGGTAACGGTGATGGTGGAGGGGGATGTGGGTGCGGTGAAGGCCGCGGTGCAAGCCGGAGCGGCCGCGGCGGCTCGGGTCGGGCACTTGGTGGCCGCCCACGTCATTCCCCGTCCCCACGAGGAAGTGGCCACGGTGTATCCACGACGAGGGTAAATCGCGGGGAACGGTCGAGTTCCGGGGGATTTCAAAAAAGGAAGGGATGAGTGATGGTCCTTGGTGTGTTGTTGGTGGTGATTGCCCTGGTCGTTATGCTGGGTATCGGTTATAGGGCCAATCGAAGTGTACAGGAATCCCGCCGTTCGGGAAACGGTGACGGGGAGCTGGCTTCCTTTGGATATAAACAGGAACTTTTGAGGGATATGGGTGGTTTTTCCAACTTCGCCATTTCATTCTCCATCATCTCGATTCTGACCGGGGCGGTGACTTTGTACGGGTATGGTTTTAACCAGGGCGGCCCAGCCGTCATGGGCATCGGCTGGCCCTTGGTGACGATTTTCGTCCTCATGGTGGCCGCTTCGATGGCGGAGTTGGCGTCCGCCATTCCCACCTCGGGTGCCATTTATCATTGGGCCTCCATTTTGGGCGGTCCCGGGTGGGGGTGGTATGCGGCCTGGTTCAACATGGTGGGTCAAGTGACCATTGTGGCGGGGATTGATTTCGGGTGCGCGACTTTCGCGTCGACGCTTCTGTTCGGTGAGCCGACCAAGGCACAGATGCTGGCGGTGTATGCGGTGATTCTGCTCAGTCACGCCGTTTTGAATCATGTGGGGATTCGGGTGGTGGCCAAACTGAATGACGTGTCGGCTTTGTACCACATGATCGGCGTCGGGGCGTTGATTGCGGCCTTGGTGTATTTTGGACCCGATCGAAATGTCTCGTATATGTTTGAAACGGGATTCTCGACCGCAACAGGTCCTGGGGTGCCTTACTGGCTCGCCTTTCTATTCGGCCTTCTCCAGGCTCAATGGACCTACACCGGATACGATGCTTCGGCCCATACCAGTGAAGAGACGGTGGAGTCCCGGGTCAAATCCCCTTGGGGCGTGTACCTGTCGGTGGCCGTGTCCAGTATATTCGGCTATCTGATGTTGGTTTTGGTCACTCTTTCGATCAAAGATCCGAATGCCGTGGCGGCCGCCGGCGGAAACGGATTCATGACGGTCATCGAACAGGCCATGGGCGGCGCTTTCGGGAAGGCTGTGCTTTGGATGGTCACCCTCGCCATGTGGTTCTGCGGCCTTTCTTCGGTGACGTCGATTTCAAGAATGATGTATGCCTTCTCCCGAGACAACGGGATGCCGTTTGCCTATCTGTGGTCGCGGGTCAGTCCGAAGTTTCGCACACCGGCTGCGGCCATCTGGCTGAGCGTGGTCCTGGCGTTCTGTTGCGCTCTGGCCGACAATGTGTATGCTGTGGTGACATCGATCAGCACGATCGGCTTGTACGGCTCCTACGCCATTCCTCTGTTGCTCAAATTGCGGGCCCAGTGGAGAGGTGCGTGGAGCATGGAAGACAATGGCCCCTGGCATCTCGGGCGCTGGAGTCCCATTGTGAATACCCTGGCCGTTCTTTGGGTCGCTTTTATCACGGTGCTTTTCGTGATCGCTCCCAGCGATGTACAATTAACGGATAATTTTACACTGCATTACGCGACCGGAACGACTTTTGCGACGGTGTTCGCCCTGTTGACGATTTGGTACGTGGTGAGTATCAGGAAGCAATTTGCAGGCCCGCATCTCGGTACGTATGCGAAAGTACGCGAACGCATTCGCCAGTCGGCTTAGCCCGCTGAGGGGGGTGGGCCAATGAGACGGAGGAAAATCACAGTAATCGGTGCCGGGAATGTGGGGGCCGCGGTGGCTCACGGCCTGTTGGTCAAAGGGCTGGGAGATGTGGTTCTGCTGGATGTCGTGGAAGGTATTGCGGCGGGGAAGGCTCTTGATCTTCTTCAGTCGGGTCCGGTGGAAGGATGGGCGTATGACGTAAAAGGCACCGCCCACTACAGAGATACGGCCGATTCCGATGTGGTGGTGATCACGGCGGGCGTGGCCCGCAGGCCCGGCATGAGCCGAGAGGATCTCACGGCAACCAACGCTCGGATTGTCTGGGAGGCGGCAAAACAGGCAGCCGCTTATTCTCCGCGGGCTCACATTGTCGTGGTGAGCAACCCTCTGGATGTCATGTGTTACATAGCTCTTCGGGCGTCGGGTTTTCCCCCTAACCGAGTCTACGGCCAGTCCGGGGTGTTGGATTCGTCCCGGTTTCGTACTTTCATTGCCCAGGAGCTGGGAGTTGCCGGGGAAGACGTTCACGCGTACGTACTGGGCGGTCACGGGGACGAAATGGTTCCTTTGGTTCGATACGCCTATGTCGGCTGTGTCCCGGTGGATCACCTGATTCCGCAGACTCGGCTGAGGGAGATTGTGGAACGCACCAAGCGGGGCGGGGCGGAGATCGTCTCCCTCTTGAAACAAGGGAGCGCTTATTATGCTCCGGCCGCTTCCACCGTTCAAATGGTTCAATCGGTGCTTGAGGACCGCAAGCGCATCTTGCCCATGTCCGTTTACCTCAACGGGCAATATGGACTGTCCGATATCTACTTCGGCGTTCCCGCGGTGCTTGGCGGTGACGGAGTCGAGCGGATGATCGAACTGAATCTGGATGACGGGGAGCTTGCGGCCTTGAACCGATCGGTGGAGACCATTCGCAGGGCCGTGGCCGCGGCCCGGGATCATCTCAAAAGTGAAGGAGTTTGGTGTTAAGCATGCGGGAGGAAACGCAGCGTCCCAGGCTCTTACAATCGCTGCCGGGGTCAACAGAGATATCCGAAGAAGACCGGAGGCGCCTGGAAGCGCTGGTTGATTGGTTACCTCTTATTGCGGACGCTGTACAGGCAGACATCTTTATCGATATGCCGTTGGATGCGGAAACGGCACTGGTGGTCGCCCACGGTCGTCCAAGTGTGACGCGGTCCTTGTATCGGGAGTCTCCCGTGGGTCAGACGGCCCGGATGGAACAGGAGCCGGCGGTCATTGAGGTCCACCGGACCGGGCGGCCGGCCTACGGCATTGAGGCGGTCAGTCAAGAAGGCACCCGCGTTCGCCAGGATGTTGTGCCGCTCACGGGGGGAGACGGGCGAACCATCGGCAGCCTCATCGTCGAGCGGGACATGGAAAAGGTCCTCCGTGAAGCTGAAGCCCGGCGGGCTGCGGAGGAGAGCCAGGCGCACCTGCAGAGGGTATTGGCCCAGGTTCAGTCGATCGGCGGCCGGGTTGCCGAAGTCAGTGCGGCGCTCGCTTCAGCCACGGCGGATCTCAGCCGTGCCCACGACGCCTTCATCGGCCGGTATAAACAGCTTGAAGCGTCGTCTGAAGATGTGCAACACCGCCTTCGGGGAGTTCAGGAACTCACCCAATTCGTACAAAAGGTGGCGAATCAGACGAAAATCCTGGGCCTTAACGCGGGTCTGGAAGCTGCCCGGGCCGGATCGTCCGGTCTGGGATTCCGGGTCATTGCCGACGAAATCCGCCGTTTATCCGAACAGGTGCACGAATCCGCCGGCCACATTCGGGATGAGTTGCACTCCCTTGTCGGTGCGGTCTCCCAAAGTATCGGGGACATGAGCGTTGTTCTCGAGGCCGCCGCCGGTCAGGACCGGCGAATTCGCGAGGTGGCCGGCATGACGGACGCGCTGGTTCAATCCATGGAATCTCTCCGGGAAAGTCTTCGGATGGAGTGACAAGAACACCCATGAAATCAGCGAAAAAATAGTTGCGAGTTTGCTCCGTTCCCGGTATACTTTTAATAAAAGTGAATCGATGATTTCCCTGAGAACAGAGAGGGAGTTGGAGCCTTCAGGAAGCGGGCCTCAACTCTCTTTTTGTTGAGAGGAAAATGTATCCATGGCGCGGAGGGATTTCTTTTGGAAGATGTATCGTTTACTGTCTGGGCACACAGGGGGAATTCAGCCCACTGTCCGGAGAACACCCTGACGTCGGTGCGCCGAGCGCAATTTATATTTGTAACGAAACTTATCACTGTTTACTCTCTAACGAAAAAAGTTGTGCTGGACTGTTGAAAGTGATGGTTGACAGTGAGGAGGGCCACATGTGTTCGATGGGAAGGCGGCGATCGTTACGGGCGCCGGCCGGGGTATCGGGCGGGCGATCGCCATGGCATTGGCGGCCCGGGCAGCCCGGGTGATGGTGAATGACATCGAGGAAGCGGCCGTGGAGCGAGTGGTTGCCGAGATCCGGGATCTGGGCGGCGCGGCGGTGGGAATGGTGGCGGATGTCACCCGGGAAGAAGAAGTGGACAAGTTGGTATCGGCCTGTGTGTCCAAATTTGACACGGTTGATATCCTCGTCAACAACGCGGGGATCGTCCAAACCGGTCCCCTCACTTCCATCACCGCGGCGGATTGGGACCGGGTCATGGCGGTCAACCTGAAAGGGGTTTTTCTGTGTTGTCGGGCTGTTTTCCCAATCATGATGCAAAAAGGGGGTGGGAAAATTGTCAACGTCGCTTCGGTGGCGGGGAAGCGGGGTGGGGGGCTTTTGGGAAACTCCTGCTATGCCGCCTCCAAAGGGGGGGTGATCGCCTTCACGAAGTCCGCTGCCCGGGAAGGGGCGCCCTATGGCATCAACGTCAATGCTGTCGCCCCGGCTCTGACGGACACGGATATGACAGCGGGCATGGATGCAAACCAGAGGGACGCGATCCTGGGGATGGTTCCCCTGGGGCGGGCCGGGCGCCCGGAGGACGTGGCGAAGGCGGTGTGTTTTCTGGCCTCCAGCGAGTCGGATTACCTCACCGGGGAGATCATGGACGTGGACGGCGGGCTGATGATGGATTAGCGGGAAGGAGATTTTGGCGATGATTTCAAAGGAGTGGTACGTCACATGAGCGATGTTTTGACCGCGGAGAATGCGAGAACGCGGAAATATCTACATATTATTCTACCGCTTTTTATCGGTTCGGTGTTGGCCTTTCTGGACCGTCTCAACCTTGCTTACGCCGCTTTGACGATGAACAAGGACCTGGGGTTCAGCGCCGAAGTCTACGGCATGGGGGCGGGCATCTTATTTCTCGGTTATATCCTGTTCGAAGTGCCCGGGACGTTGATAGCGGAAAAATGGAGTCCCAGGAAGTGGGTGGCAAGGATCATGATCAGCTGGGGACTCGCTTGTGCACTCATGGCCTTTATCCACACGGACGTGCAATTTTATATCGTTCGGTTTCTGATCGGTGCGGCTGAAGCGAGTTTTTACCCGGTTTGTTACGCTGTGATTATCCCTCGCTGGTTCAGCGCCAAGGAGAGGCCGACGGCCGTCTCGATTATGTTAACGTCCTGTTGGTCTCGAATATTATCGGTTCACCTCTGGCCGGTTTGCTCCTGGATGTGTCCTGGCTCGGGTTTAAGGGGTGGCAGATGTTATTCCTTCTTGAGGGCGGTATGGCCCTGATCTTCGGCATTATTGTATCTTTCTGGTTGGCCGATTGGCCGAAAGACGTGAAGTGGTTGAGCGAAGACGAAAAAAGGGTCCTGGCTGAACAATACGAACGGGAAGTGGCCGCAAAAAGTGCGGTGCGAAGCTACACCGTTTGGGAAGCCCTGCGCGACAAAGAAGTTCTCAAACTGTGTTTTATCTACTTCATGTGGATTACAGGATTCTGGGGTTTTGGGTTTTGGATGCCAACGGTGCTCAAATCGGTGTCCGGTTGGTCCAACGCCAGCATCGGTTGGCTCATCGTCATCCCCATGGCCGTGGCGCTGATCGGCTTCATCGTCACCGGCAATTCTTCGGCCCGGACCGGGGAGAAACGGTGGCACGTGGCGATTCCCATGTTTATCGGCACCGTGGGGATGGGACTCGGGCCCTTTGTTGCAAACCCGTTGCTCAGCTTTATTTTGGTCTGCGTCAGCGCCGTCGGTGTGTATGTGGGAATGGGAGTCTGGTGGACGTATCCCACGTCTTTCTTGTCAGGGGCCGCCGCTGCTGGCGCCGTGGGCCTGATCAATTCCGTGGGAAATCTGGGGGGATGGGTCGGTCCTTATCTCGTGGGATTCGTCAAAGACCGGACGGGTTCCTTTACGGGAGCGTATCTATATCTCGCATTTTCTCTTCTTGTGGCGGGCCTTTTGATTCTCACCCTGCGAAAAAAGTTGCCGGTGGATCACCCAGCCTCCGTTCAGCAGTCCGAGTTGAACTGAGGGGGGCTGCCCGCCGTCCGCTTACCGCAGGGCTTAAGGTGTCCTGTGGTACGAGTATTTTTTTCATTCCCTTGCTTAGCTTGATCCGAAAAAACGCGCCTTATCCTCTTCCTTCAGGAAGAGGATAAGGCGCGTCATTGAGCGGACAGAGGAAGAGCGGCTCTTTTGGCGAATATGCGTTTGCGAGACTCGAACATTCGGGGTATCCTAGAACCATGAAAATTTTCAAGTCCTTTCGATTCCGTTTGGAACCCACAGCCGAACAATCCCAGTGCCTCACCCGTTACCGGGGATGTGCGCGGTTGGTCTGGAACAAGGCGCTGGCCTTGCAAAAGGGGCGACTGGAGGCCGGGTACCCTTTACTCTCGTATGAGGAGCTTGCCCGGCTCCTGACACTCTGGAGACACAGCGAGGAATACGGTTTTTTGGCCAACGCCCC